>JAESSL010000036.1 GCA_016764135.1 Alphaproteobacteria bacterium | reverse complement strand
TTGCGGCTATGGCTCGATGATGAACGCAGCCGCTTTAACGGTCCCAATAAGATGGATTTTTATCTGCCGGAGGAATCCCGCTTCATGCAGACCATCGGCTACGAAGGATTGGCCGCCGCCGAATAGGCGTCAAACAACCTGTGGCCTTATTCCGGAGCGTAACAGGCAACCTGGTGGTCGCCTTCGTTGCGGTCCAAAACAGGCGTATCGCCCGCGCAGATCTCCTGCGCCTTCCAGCATCGATTGCGGAACCGGCATCCGGAGGGTGGGTTAGCTGGGCTTGGAACTTCCCCTTGCAGGATAATTCGGCTGCTTTTCGCACGCGTCTCTGAAAAATCCAGTGACGGTTCGGCGGATAACAGCGCCTTGGTATAAGGATGGCGCGGATTGTTATAAACGTCTTCCTCGGTCCCGGTTTCGACAATACGGCCCAGATACATGACCGCGATGCGGTGCGACATATGCCGCACGACTGACAAATCATGCGCAATGAAGACATAGGCGATGCCGAGCCGCTCCTGGATTTCCATCAACAGATTGACGACCTGCGCCTGCACCGACACGTCCAACGCAGATACGGGCTCGTCGCAAATCAACACTTCAGGTTCGAGCGCCATGGCCCGCGCAATGCCGATACGCTGTCGTTGACCGCCAGAGAATTCATGCGGGTAACGCTCCGCATGCTCCCGGCGAAGGCCAACGCTCTCCAACAATGATCGCACGCGCTCGGCTCGCTCCGAAACCGGCAGCGCTTCGGGATGAATTACCCAAGGCTCCGCGATGATTTCCGCCACATTCATGCGTGGGTTCAGCGACGCATAGGGGTCCTGAAAAATGACCTGAAGGCGAAGGCGTATATTCTTCAGCGCCGCCGGGTTGGCCGCGAATATATCTTCGCCACGAAACAGCGCCGTCCCCGACGTTGGCTCTTCCAGCCGGAGCAAGGTGCGCGCGACAGTCGATTTACCGCACCCGCTTTCACCCACCAACCCCAGGGTCTCACCCGCCGCGAGGTTAAAACTGACCCCGTCCACCGCCTTCACAACAGCGGCCTTTCGCCCTAGCGAAAAACCGCTACCTATCGGAAAATGTTTGACCAAATCGCGCACTTCCAGAATTGGCGGCGCATCTTTCGTCAAGGTGGAAGAGGAAGCGGAGGCGTCGTCAGACATCGAATACCTTTCCAGCATGATGGCATTCCGCCGCGCGACCCGGCGCAATGGCGACACTGGGCGGGGCCTCGACGCGACAGAGGTTCGTCGCAAAGCGACACCGGGGATGGAACGCGCATCCATCGGGGATACGCGCCAGATCGGGCGGCGATCCGGCGATCGGCTCCAACTTCCGCCCCTTGTCACGGGCGCGCGGCACAGAGTTCAGCAACGCCAAAGTATAAGCGTGCGCGGGGCGGCTCAAAACCGCCGAAACCGGCCCGTGCTCCACCACGCGCCCCGCATACATCACCCAGACAGTGTCTGCGACATCGGCGACGACGCCCAGGTCATGGGTAATGAGGATCATGGCCATGTCGGATTCGCGTCGCAAGTCTTCCAGCAACTCCATGATCTGCGCCTGCACAGTCACGTCCAGCGCCGTCGTCGGCTCGTCGGCGGTCAGCAAATCAGGGCTGAGCGCAATCGCCATGGCGATCATGACCCGCTGGCGCATGCCGCCAGAAAACTGGTGCGTGTAATCCCGCGCCCGAAGCGCCGGATCTGGAATGCCGACCCGGCCCAACAATTCGATCGCGCGGTCTCTGGCGTCCTTACCCCTCGCCACGCCATGGGCGCGAAAAAGCTCTGCGATTTGCCAACCAACGCTGAAGACCGGATTTAACGAGGTCAACGCATCCTGAAACACCATGGCGATATCGCGTCCGCAAAAACGCCGCCACTCGGCCATGGGCATGGACAGAACGTCTTGTCCTTTGAATCGCACCGACCCGCCGGTGACGAAGGCAGGGGGGCTTTGCAACAAACGCATGATAGCGGCGGCCGTGACGCTTTTACCCGATCCGCTTTCGCCCAGAATTGCCGCAGTTTCCCGAGGCGCCACGCTGAAGGTGGCGCCATTGACCGCATGCACGATTTCACGACCGGTGCGAAATTCAACCTGAAGATTGTCGACGCTCAGAATAGGATGATCAGCCATCCGTCCTACCTCCAGCGCCCTGCCCCTGTTTTTCAGGCTTCCGTTTATCCTGCCCAACCGTCTCCAGACGCCAGCGTTGTTCAGGATCGCTGACGATCCGCAACCAGTTCGACAGGATATTGCCCGATAGCGTCGCCAGCATGATCGCCAGCCCCGGGAAAAAGGCGAGCCACCACGCCTGACTTAAATAATTTCGGCCCTGCGCCACCATCAAGCCCCAGGTGATTTCCGGTGGTTGAATGCCGATACCAAGAAAACTCAATGAGGATTCCGCCAGCATCACGATGGAAAAATCTACTGTCAGTATCGTCAACAAGGTCGGCGCGACAACCGGCGTGATATGGCGGCGCAAAATATGGAACCGTCCGCCGCCCAGCGCGCGCGCGGCGTCGACGAAGACGCGCTCGCGTACTTCCATCACCTCCGCCCGCGTCACGCGCAGATAAATCGGGAGCCGTGTGATGGACAGGACGATGATGAGATTGGTGACGCTGGGCTCCAGCACATACAAGACAACGACCGCCAGCAACAGGGACGGAAAGCTCTGCAACACATCGGCGAAGCGCATGATGATTTGCCCAACGCCACGGCCAATATATCCTGCGATCATACCCAGCGCGCCCCCGGCCAACATAGCCAGAATAACGGCGGTCAGGGCGATGGTCATTGTATTGCGCGATGCAACAATCAGGCGCGCCAGTATGCTGCGCCCCAGCGCGTCGCCACCCAGGATCATCAACCAACCATTTTCCAAGGAGCCTGGCGCCAGATTGCGCGCCCGCAGGTTTATGGCGGTCGCCGCCTTGCCAAACAATTCCGGCCCCAAAAGAAAGCAGGCGAACAACACCACCATCCAGCACGCGGCAACCAGCGCAAATTTGTCGCGCGGCAATAACCGCCACCAGGGGGTGACGCGTCGAATCGTGATGGCTTCCTGTTCCGCTGTGCTCATGCTTGCGTCCCCCGGCCTATTGATGCCGGATGCGCGGGTCGAGCGCGACATAAAGCAGATCAATCACGATATTCAGCAGGAATATCGCCATTGCCGTCACCATGACCGCCGCCTGCACGGTTGGAAAATCGCGCTGAATGACCGAGTCGATCATAAGTTTTCCAACGCCGGGCCAACCAAACACGGTCTCCACGATGACCGCGCCGTTGATCAGGCCGACCGTCAAATCTCCGGCGACCGTGATGACCGACAAGCCGGCATTGCGCAGCGCATGCACGAAGATGATCGCGGATTCGCCAACGCCTTTGGCGCGCGCGGTTTTTACATACGCCGAAGACAAAGCCCCCAGCATGGACGCCCGCACGACCTGAACCATCAGACCAAAGGGGCGCAACATCAAGACGACAATGGGCAACACCCAATATTCAATCCCACCAACGCCCGAAGTCGGCAACCATCGAAAAGTCACCGCAAAAAGCAGAATGCCCGTAATCGCTATCCAGAAATCCGGCGCGCTGGCGCCCGCAAGGGACGCCATACTGCTGATCCGGTCGAACACGCCGCCAGGCCGATAGGCCGCAATGGACCCAACCACAATCGCCAGAGCGATAGATAACGTCATCGCGACCCCGGCGAGGCGCAGCGTTGTTGGATACGCCTCCAGCACCAGCTCCATTGCGGGCCGTTGCTTGCGTAGGGAATACCCGAGGTCGCCCTGGGAAACGTCCTTCAAAAAGACCAGGAATTGCTCCACGGCGGACCGGTCGAACCCGTGTTTATGCGCAAATTCCTTGCGGGTTTCGAGGGATGCGTCGATGGGCAGGTACAGATCCGTAGGGTCACCGGTCAGGCGAACCAGAAAGAACACCGCGAGGATCAACCCGATCAACGCTATGCCGCTGTGGAGCACCCGCGTCCCAAGAAATTTCGCCATGTATGATCCGATAAATTACGCCCGAAAGTCCGTTCACAGACACACTGGCGTAGAACGAAAAAGGAAGGCGGTTACCCAATCAGGGCAACCGCCTTATCATTACCAGAAACCAAACGTCCTACTTGAACGTCATCTCTTCGAGGTGAAGCTCACTATTGGTCGAAATACTGGGCGTGAAGTTGATCCGACTTCCAACCCGGGAATACCCGACCATGTGATACATCCAGACATCCGCCGCGAGGTCTTCGTAGATGATCCGGTTAACTTCACGCCAGGCGTCGCGGCGTTGAACGCCGGATTGCGTGGCGGCCTTGGAGATCAACGCGTCCATCGGCTTGTCGCACGTAGAGGATTGCGCCCCACCGCATGCGTATTTATTGAAGATGGAGAACACGGCGTCCCCATTATTGTTATCGTGCTGCGCCTGAAGCAAAATCGCGCCGCGATTGGCGTCATACGGCTTGGTCAGATATTTCAACCAACTGCCGACTTCCATCATCCGCAACTTCACATTCAGCCCGACAGACTGGAACATAGCCATCATCGCTTCCATGGCCTCTGTCCCGTTAGGATAAATATTGGTGCGCCCAATAATGACGATTTCCTTATCCACCGGCACGCCAGCGGCCTTGGCCTCGGCGATCAATTTGCGCGCCTTGGCGGGATCATAGGCGCGCACTTTCAACGCGGGGTTATGACCATTAATGCTCGGCACGACGATCTGCGTCGCATGCTCAATATCCTTGGACAGAATACTGCCGCGCAACGCATCGCGATCAAAGGCGTAGTTCAACGCCAGACGAACGCGCTTGTCATTCAGCGGCGGACGCGTGACGTCAATCCGCAACCGCGTTGTTTCGGAGTTCGGATAGCTGAAATCCATCGTCGGATCCGTCGCATCCTGCACGGCGATATTCGGTGCAATATCAGCCTCGCCGACTTTCACCATGGCCGCGCGAACAGTCGATTCCGACCGCCAGATATAACGCGCGCCTTCGACCACAGGTTTTTTGCCCCAATATCCGTCAAAGCGCGTCAGGATGATTTCCTGACCCGGCGTCCACTTATCAAATTTATACGGCCCTGTTCCAATCGGGTTTAGCACCAGCTTGTCCAGCGGCGTATTGGGTGATGACAGCGACACCACCCCCATCCGCGTCGGCAGAATTGGCGCTGGCTTATTGACGCTAATGTCCAGCGTATGACTGCCCACAACTTTCGTCGTCAGCTTAATATCGCCAAAGGATTTTGTCCGGGTCTCGCAATCCAGTTTCGAATCCATGGTCCGTGAAATGGCTTTTGCGGCGGTTTCCGCATTGAACGGCGCGCCATCGTGAAAACTCACGCCCTTGCGAAGCTCAAAGCGCCACGTATTTTCGCTCATCTTCGTCCAGGATGTCGCCAGCCGCGGCGTAATAGCGCCGTCCTTCGGGTCGATCGCCGTCAGCGTTTCAACGATATTTTGTTTCGCGACGCGCCCGACCGTAGAGCGGTTGGCGTTACATCCGTCCAAGCCTTCGGGCTCTTCGGATAACACCACGGTGACAATTTTCTGAGCTTGTACAGTTTGCAGGTTCGCGGTCATCCCGAATACGACCGCAACAGCCGCCGCGCCGGTCAACCATCGATTAGAATATTTACCAAACGAAAAATTCTTAAAATTCATGAGTCCCTCCCAATTTTCACGATACCGACGCTTTCAACGAGTAATCCGTTTTGACGCGGCTCATTTATCAAATTTCGGGAAAGGCGTCTCCAGACGCACCTGTCGCGTTTTTACATAAACGACATCAACTATTTCCCCGATGCTATACGCCTCTTCGCGGGCTAAGCATTTAAGCGAATAGATGCTTGCGTATTCACGCTTAGCTGTCAACTACCGCAGAATGGCGTGAAATCAGTCGAGCGCTTTTTCCAGCACAGCGCAAAGATCGTCCTTGGCGACTGGTTTTCTCAAAACGCCCAAGACCTCCATACCCTGCGCATCCGCCAGCAAATTCGCCATACGGATAATCAGATTGTCGGCGCCGCTGACAATCACCAGACCAAGATCAAGTCCAATCTCGGTGGCGCTGTCCGCCAGTTTCGAAATAAACTCGATGCCATCCATATTCGGCATATGCAGATCGCAAAGGAGCACATCGATTGCATCGTCAGGCTCTTGCGCCAAAATAAAAACCAGAGCGCTTGGGCCGTCTTTTTGGACGATTACGTCGGTGACGCCAATCTGATTGAGGGTTTCCGTCAAAATGTGACGCATAAAGGAATCATCATCCAGGATCATAACCCGGAGATGTTCCAGTTTGGTCACAACACGTCTATCTTTCCGGTCCATCGATACGCCCTGGCGAAAATTAATACGCGCAATTACTCGACAAGAATGGTGCATCGAGGCACAAATTCAACGCCGTGTCGATGGATATTGAGGAATTGTAGCGCAAACACTCGCTTTTCAACGCGTAATTTAGAAATTCCAATCAACAAGCACTGGGCCTCGCGCATGGCAGCATAGGCTGGGCGTTATCGTCAGGTTCCCGCTCCCCGGCTTGGAGTATACGTGAGCGAGATAAATCTAGCGCGCCAGAAACGCTGAAATAACCTCAATTTGATCATCCGTCGTCAATCCGGGGCAATGGCCAATACCGGGCACCGAATAGAGTTCAGATTTTGGGCCCGTCGTTGACATCCGCTCCACTGTTGGCGCCGTCAGCAACAGGGACTCCTCCCCCCATATCGTCAACACCGGACATTTTATTTTCGGCCAGACCTGCCAATTCTCGGTGTCCACAATAGCGCCAGCGGGCCGAGACAAGCCCGGGTCGTAATGAAGCGTCCACTGAGCGTCCGGTAACTGTCGCAGAGAATCCCGGCCAAACTTTTCCCACCCCGCATCTGAAAACGGACCGAAAACCGTTCGGGTTTCCCGCACATGGGCAATGCCCGCGGCCTCGCTTTCAAACCGTGGATCCTTACCAAAATTCGCCTGATTGTTGCGTCGCCCCTCCGCCGGGACAAACGGACCGATATCGTTCAACACAAGTTTTGAAATTGGCGTCCCCGCCATGCTGGCGAGGCGCATGCCGAGATTACCGCCCATGGACGTGCCAATCCACACGACGTCTTCGGCGCCAATACGGGCCAACATCGCCGCGCAAACGCTTTCATAAAGCGGGTACCCATACGCAGAGTTATCTTCAAGCCAATCACTCGCGCCGCGCCCCGGCATGTCGATGGCGAAAACGCGTCAGTCGCTGGAAAGCGCGGCGGCGAGGTCGTCGAAATCATTACAGTTCCGGGACAACCCGTGCACGCAAACCGCGATTTTCGTATTGTCCGCCGCGCCCCATTCCCGATAACTGATGTTGATAAAGCGATCGTCGCACAACGCCTTGAACGTCTTCACGGTAAAGTGGGTCATGGTCGCTCCTGTCGTTAAATTTCAACACCAGACGAATTCAGGCGTTCTGGGCGCACAGCCTTCCATCAGGCCGGTGTGGAATCTTCTAAGGCCTGTGCGCGTTCCTTGGCGCGCTCCTGAAAATCCGACGTTGTATTCGTAAAGGGATAGGCCTCCGCGGGAACAGGAACCTCGAGAAATTTACAAAGAGGATCCCATCCCTGCGACCCGTCATAGGTCAGAAGGCGGTCCGGCGCGATTGTGTTTTGCACCGTGGCGATGTGATCGTTAAAAGCGGTCACGAGAAACTCGGTATCATCCAACCGTTCGTCGAAGCATCTCTTCGCGATGATTTCATAATTCATCACGCGACGATCACGCTCCATTCCCGGCGCCATATCGGGCAAGGTCTTCAAACCCTTGAAAATTGTGGACTGAATGCTTTTTACCCAGGATTCCGCCGACCGCACTGACAGCAGGACTTTTGCGTCAGGATAAAATTCCGCCAGCTCTCGCCAATAGAACGCCGCCGGCCAATCCACACAAGCGTTATACCCTTCGAACAACGCGTCCCAATCCGTACGACCGGTTGCCGCCGCCTCTTGCCAGAAAGTCAAACGCTCGGGGTTTTCGTGTAATTCCATCATGTGATAACACGGCCCGAAGCCCAGCATTTCGATCGCAAATTTAAGGGATTTCGTCCCTGTTCGGCCAAATCCCGCGCCAATAATTTTAATTGTCACGCCACCTACCCCCAAGCAAACACCAAAGAAAAGTACAGAAAAAATTACTGAAAAAACACAGAGTTAAAAATTCAACAGCGCATAGTCATTCCATGGGAGACGCGCCAGAACAAGCCTTGCGCGTATAAATGATCAGAACAACGACGTCAGGATGAACCCAGCGCTATGCGAATTTTTTGCGCCAGATCCGATATCCGGAACGGTTTTTCCAACAACAACACATCCTTATCCAGCTCATTCTTGTCGGATAGCGCGCCGCGTGGGTAGCCGGATATAAAGAGTACTTTAACGTCAGGACGCCGGATCAGCACGTCTCGGGCGATTTCCGGGCCACTCATGCCGCCGGGTAGCACGATATCTGAAATGAGGAGTTCAACCTTGGGCATTTCCGCCAATGTCGACATTGCGCCCTCGCCATTTTCGGTGACCCTATAGGCGTAGCCCAGTTTCTCCAGCATCGAGGTAATGANCAACCTGAGTTCCNCATCATCTTCGACGAGCAANATGGTCTCGCCCTGCGCGNTCGGCGCCTCGACATGGGTTTCCGNCTCTTTTTGATCCNCCTGGTCCGCACGCGGCAAATACAANCGTACCGTCGTTCCCTGGCCNANCTCACTATATAANGCGACATGCCCGCCCGANTGTTTTACGAACCCGAACACCATGGACAGGCCAAGCCCNGTTCCCTGNCCAACATCTTTCGTCGTNAAAAAAGGATCGAACACACGTTCCTGAACATCTGGCGTCATACCTTCGCCCGTATCGGTCACGGACAACATCACATAAGCACCCGCCGCGACATCCACATGCTTCTTCGCGTATTCGGCGTCCAAATCCACATTCGCCGTCTCGATAATCAACTTACCCCCATTGGGCATCGCGTCTCGCGCATTCACCGCTAAATTCAACAACGCGCTTTCCACCTGTGCTGGATCCGCATGGGTTTTCCATAAATCACGCGCCAGCTTCGACTCAATCGCAATACCGGCGCCCAGTGTCCGAACCAGTAACTCAAGCATGTCTGAAATATTATCGTTCAGATTGATGTTCTGGGGAGACAGGGTTTGCTGTCGTGAAAACGCGAGTAAATGATGATTGAGCTCGGCCCCTCGCATCGCCGCGTTGATCGCCCGCACCGCCAGTGTATGCAAGAGTGAGCCGTCCTCGAGCTCACTTGCGAGAAAATCGAGATTACCGACAATGACACCCAGCAAATTGTTAAAATCATGCGCGACCCCGCCGGTTAATTGCCCGATCGCTTCCATTTTTTGTGATTGATAGAGCTGCTCCTGTATCGCTTTTTGCGCCGTAATATCGCTCGCAAGAGTAATGGAGACACCGCTTGGCAAGCGCTGTTCATGCACGCGGAGCCAGATTCCGTCCTGACGCAATACCTCGAAGGGCCCCTTGGGATTACGGTGACGCGACATCCGATCCCGTTTCCATTCCTCCTCGCGACCCTTTGCTTCTGGAATTAGGGCATGCGCCAAAAACGCATTCAATTGGCCCTCAAATGTAATGCCGGGCGTAAATGTTTCCGGCGCAGCTTTGTTAATTTCTCTAAATCGTTTGTTCCCAAAGACCAACTTGTCCTGAGAATCAAATAGCGTTACTGCGTCGCTCAAGGCGTCAATTGCTGCGAAGAGCTGCCGCGAGGATTCCTCCGCGTCACGCCGCCCGGTCTGATCAATGCTGAGACCCAAAATGCCACAAACGTCGCCGTCGGACGTAAATTCGGGGATATAATTCACTAGGACATGTCGCGTCACCCCGTCCGGATATTTGAGCTGATCCTCGAACGTCGTCAGTTCACCGCTCAGGACCTTCTCAAGGTGAGGTTTCAGTTTTTTATACGAGTCCGCCGGGACGACATCGCTGAACGGCTTTCCAATAATGTCGTCAGCAGACGTCTGAAGCCACTTCTGCGCCGTCTTATTGACGAACAAAAACCGCTGTTTGGCGTCAAGCCGCGTAATCAGTACGGGCAACGAATCTGTGATAGTGCGTAATTGCCGTTCGCGCTCCTGCAAAGCTTCTTCTGTCTTTTTAAGCTCGGAAATGTCGGTGTATATGGCGCCAATGGCGATGACCTCATCATTAGCGCCCTTAATTGGGAACTTTTGTAGAAGCGTCGTCAAAATACGATTATCCGAAAGCGGTGTTTCCATTTCCGACTGGATCAAAAGGCCCTTTTCAACAACGGCCCTGTCGTTTTCCTGAACCTTGCGCGCATACACATCAGGAAAAATATCAAAAACCATTTTCCCGGAAATATCGAAGCCATCCGGATTGAACCATTCATGCCAATTCCTGTTGGCCTGAACATAGCGCCCCTGCACATCCTTTATCAGGATCGCCGACGGCGACGACTCCATCATGGCGCTAAACCGGCTTTCGCTTTCACTCAAGGTCGCTTCCATGGTGCGAAGGGCTGTAATGTTTTGACCAACGACGACCACGCCGTGAAATTCATTTCCCTCATGAAAGACCGGAATGACGTTGAAGATAAAAGTTTCACCGGGCGTATTGAGAGGCGAAACTTCACGGTCAAGCACCGGCTCCTTGGATTTCAGAACATCGACGACTAGCTGTCCAATCAACAGGTCATCCATGCCGCCGAAGACTTCTTCTGTCGATTTTCCAATATAATCCTCCGCGCGACCGCCCCATTTCTCGATCATTTTTTTATTGACGAAAACAAACCGCCCTTCAGCGTCGCGAAAGGAAATTGTAAATGGCGCTGCGTCCAAAAGCGTTTCCAGAAGAGCCGAGTTCTGTTTTAAATCAGTTATATCGCTGGCGAAGGCGCCAATGCTGACAATGGCGCCATCCGGGCCGTGAATTGGAAATTTTGTAACTGCTCGTTCATGAATTACGCCATCGGGCTTCATCGTCTTCGCATCAAATTCATACGCGGCATTTGTTTCCATAACGATCTTGTCGGCGTCTTTGTATTCAACAATATCCACCAATTTTTCGCCAAGCTCGTCAGCCGTACGACCCAAAATCATGTTCTCGGGTTGGCCTCGCCAGGCTTCATAGAATTTATTGACCGCGACAAACCGGCCTTCGAGGTCCTTTACATTCAGGCTCAAGGGGGCGTTGTCGAAGAATGCCTTGAACCGCGCTTCGCTCTGCGCCAACGCGACCTCGGCGTTCATCTGATCGGTGATATCCACCGTATGGGCGACAAAGTATTCGGGTTCGCCGCTTTCATTCCGGTATAGCGTGCCGGTTACTTCGCCATGGACCGTATGCCCATTTTTGTGGCGATAGGAGCGCCGGTTTTTATATGTTGAAATTTCACCATCAAGAACTCTTTGCCGAAGGCGCATGCTTTCATCCAGCGTAGCGGAATCAGCATTCGTGGTCGCCATTTCCGTATTGGACAATTCCTCAAGGGTGTATCCAAGAAAGTCAGCAAATGCCTGATTGACCTTAAACCGGTTTCCCTCTGGCGTAATTAGCGCCATCCCAACCGGCGCATTTTCAAAAGCATGGCGGAATTGTTCCTCGCTTTCCTGTAGCGCCGCCAATGTATTGCTGACTTCGGTAACTTCCGATCCGACCCCACGGTATCCTTTAAAAACGCCATCATGATCAAAAACCGGTTTCCCACTAAACCGAAAATGAAGAACTTTCCCATCAGGTGAAAGTGACGAATATTCAAAATTCTGAAACACTCTATGATTTTCGATATCATCCAGATGGGCGCGCCAAACCTTGGATATCGCGGAATCGCCGGCCAGGTCGTGGCGCGATTTTCCGATAAGGATATTACTGGGAATACCACTCAGTTCAACAAACCGGTCTGATATATAAGTAAACCGGAATGCTGCATCCGTTTCCCACTGCCATTCACCCGACATTTCGGAAAAATCCTGTCGTCGGGACAGGAGAAGAGCCTCCAGCTCAAGTTTTCTCCCAGATCGACGCCTTGTGACCACTAAAATCACAATAATGACGCACAACGCTACAATCCCGACAGAAACATAAAACTCAGGCATAGAATCTCCAGCAGCCCTGGACACACGCAATCCGGACGAATTTTGCGACACAGGGCCCATTGTTATGGCTTCTGAAATCGCCGAAATCACCTATTCGGTCAGAGCGCGCGCTTGCGTGGAACACGGCAAAAATAATCTCTGTGCGCCCCCGTACAGCCGCCAATTCATAAAATAGAAGCGCTTGAGAAATGAACCAACCCACTTGTCTGGAAATTGTGCTGATCACAAAAATTATCGATTCTCTTTCAGTATATCTAACCTTGACGATTTTATACAAAAATAGGTCCGCCCCCTCTATTTTAAAGACACGCCCCGTTATATTAACGCCATTCCCCGATATTTATAGGTATTGATGCATCGTAGACGGCATTCAACACCGCTTAGGAACGAGCAATGTGAGTGTTGTCGCTTTGCACGCTCGCTATGGCTCAAAAACACGGAGACGCGCCCTAAACCGTATTCCATAATACTCTATGGCGTTTGCCTTGGTATACAGTCTCAATGGTTCCCCTCTTCAATTTCAGAAGTCAGACACTGACTCGCAATCGCTCCGCTCCAGACACCGGGTTTGTTATCGACATTCCGGCCAGATTACCTTGCGAACCCAAACAAAGTTTAGACCGAGGCCCAAACCCCTGACAATCTTCCTCATCGTAAAAAATGACCCTGCCTGGGAATTCCCAACGGTGAACGTCGCATACGCATCCGGCGCGACATCCGGTCATTGCGCAATGTCGACAGCTTTTGGTCACCGCGCTGAGAGGTCTCCCATCATCCGGGAATCTTAACTTTGTGATTTTCAAAATTAATTTCATCGCCTGAGACGCCGCGCAATTTTTCAAGTACGGCGGTTGAAAATTCACAACGACCGGATGAAATAAAATCGAGGGTGACACCGGCCCCAGACGGTAAGGACGCAAACTGATTCAGGGTGAAGCAGCCCGACCCGCCGGTGGTCCTAAAACCACCGGCAAAGTCACGCCGCTTACACGGCGCGGATCTTGCTCAGGAAGGATTCTACTTCTTGTTTCAAGGTCTCCGACTGCATGGAAAGCTCGCTGGCCGCCGCCTGCACCTGAGTAGCCGCTTCGCCGGTCGCCGCCGTGGAATCACTCACCCCAGCAACGTTTTTAGTTACCTCATCGGTGCCGCCTGAAGCCTCTTGCGCGTTGCGACTGATTTCTGACGTAGCCGCACTTTGCTCTTCCACCGCAGACGAGATTGAGGTTGTGATCTCGTTAATCTTTCCGATGACACCCGTAATTCTATCAATGGCGCCAACGGCATTTTTTGTTTGCTCCTGCATTGCACTGATCTCATTCGATATTTCCTCCGTCGCCTGCGCCGTTTGCGTCGCCAGGTTTTTAACTTCCGACGCCACGACCGCAAACCCTTTGCCGGATTCACCCGCCCGCGCCGCTTCGATCGTCGCGTTCAGCGCCAGTAAATTGGTCTGACTGGCGATATCGCTGATCAGATGGACGACTTCACCAATCTTTGCGCCAGCCTCGCTCAGACCTTCCATGGTGACGTTCGTGCTTTCAGCGGCTTCCACCGCTTCCAGAGTCACATTCGCGGAATCCGAGACCTGACGGCTGATTTCGGAGATTGACGACGACAGCTCCTCCGACGCAGCGGCGACAGTTTGTACATTGACCGCCGCCTCCTCGGT
>JAESSL010000035.1 GCA_016764135.1 Alphaproteobacteria bacterium | reverse complement strand
GAAGTTGCAAATGAGAAAACTGCTGATATCAACGAACAGTAAAAGCGGGATTCCAAGCGTAGGGTGGCGTGCTTGCGTGTTCCCGGACATCCTGAACGACGTTTTCGCCAAACCGCCCTGGCCCAAATCCATGCGATGGGGGCGCGGTTCGCAGCGCTGGGTTCGCCCGGTGCAAGGCATATTGTGTATTTTTGACGGCGCTGTCGTCGACGCTATCAAATTTGGCGATATCGTCGCATTGAACCAGAGTGTTGGCCATCGTTTCCTGGCGCCCGAGCCTTTCTCGGTTGCGTCCTTCGCCGAATACAAACAAAAACTGGCCGACGCCCATGTGATGCTCGATCCTGCTGACCGCCGGGCAATCATTGAGGCCGGACTGGCTGAACAAGCCGCTGCGGAAGGGCTGTCGATCAAAGACGATCCGGCGTTGCTGGACGAAGTGACGGGGCTGGTGGAATGGCCGGTTCCGTTGCTGGGCGATATCGACCCCGATTTCATGGAACTCCCCGCCGAGGCGCTGACGTCCTCCATGCGCGCCCACCAGAAGTACTTTTCGCTGCTGAGCGCTAATGGATCGCTGGCGCCGCGTTTTGGCTTTGTCGCCAATATGGCGGCTGTGGACGGCGGCGCCGGGATTGTCGCGGGGAACGAGCGCGTGTTGCGGGCGCGGTTATCCGACGCCAANTTTTTTTGGGATCAGGATCGGCGCACCCGGTTGGAAGACCGCGTGCCNGCGCTGGACGCNATCGTGTTTCACGCCAAGCTCGGGACTGTTGCNGAAAAAGTGCAGCGGATGACGGCGCTGGCGACGGATCTGGTNGAGAATATTCCGGGCGCNNAACGCGANTTCGTGCGNAGCGCNGCGACCCTGTGCAANGCGGATCTGGTCACTGGCATGGTGGCGGAATTTCCCGATTTGCAAGGCGTCATGGGGCGTTATTACGCACAAGGCGAAGGCGAGGCCCCNGAAGTNGCGCANGCGATCGCCGAGCATTACGCGCCGGTGGGACCNAATGANNCCTGTCCGACGGCCCCTGTTTCGGTCGCCGTGGCGCTGGCTGATAAAATCGACACGCTGGTCGGGTTCTGGTTGATCGACGAAAAACCGACGGGATCGAAAGACCCGTTCGCGCTNCGNCGCGCGGCGTTGGGCGTTATTCGTNTGATCCTGGAAAACGGGTTGCGGTTTAACNTGATGNCGGCGTTTGCGGCGTCCATGCGGTTGTATCGGGANGAGAAAATTGGTCTGAAGGCGGACGCNGNAATNGTGGAAACGGCGCGGGACGCCGCGACGGATTTAGTCTCGTTCTTCGCNGACCGGCTGAAGGTGCATTTGCGCGAACGGGGCGTGCGGCANGATTTGATCGCAGCGGTGTTNGCTCTGGGCGGTGAAGATGATCTGGTGCGATTGCTGGCCCGCGTTGACGCGTTGTCNNAATTTTTGGAGAGCGAAGACGGCGGCAATCTGTTGACCGCTTTTCGCCGCGCCGCCAATATTGTGCGGATTGAGGAAAAGAAGGACGGCGCNGGATTNAATCGCGANGATTACGACGCCGNCCTGGCCGAAGGCGATGAAGCGGCGCTCTGGTCGGCGCTGCAGAACGCNCGGGATGCGGTGGCGCAAAANTCTCAGGCGGAAGATTTTGCGGGCGCGATGTCCGCGCTNGCCGGAATGCGGCAATCGGTTGACGCGTTTTTCGACTCGGTGACGGTGAACGCCGATGACCCCGTAATTCGAAAAAACAGACTATGTTTGCTCGCCTACATCACTTGGGTGATGAACAGCGTTGCGGATTTTTCGCATNTTGAAGGATCCTGACGTCTGACACCCTTAACCTGTAACGAATAAAGGCCGTTTTATGACAAAGTGGGTCTATGGATTTGGAAACGGGTCGGCCGAAGGTAAGGCCGATATGCGCAATCTGCTGGGCGGCAAGGGCGCCAATCTGGCGGAAATGTGCAATCTTGGATTNCCGGTGCCGCCGGGGTTTTCGATTACGACTGAGGTTTGCACCCATTACTATGANAATGGCGAGAGCTATCCTGACTCATTAAAGGCCAATGTCGAGGCCGGGCTTCGCACCGTTGAAGGTGTGGTGGGCATGAAATTCGGCGATCCGNAAAANCCCTTGCTGGTGTCGGTGCGCTCCGGCGCGCGAGTGTCGATGCCGGGCATGATGGATACGGTTTTGAACCTGGGGCTGAACGATGAAACGGTTCAGGGGCTGGCCGCGAAAAGCGGAGATCGCCGNTTNGCNTATGACAGCTATCGGCGATTTATCCAGATGTATGGCGATGTCGTCCTCGGCGTNGATCATTATCACTTTGAAGANTTGCTTGAAGACCANAAGGAAGATCGCGGCGTTTCACTGGATACCGAGCTGAACGCGGANGATTGGATGCAGCTGGTCAGCGCNTATAANGCAAAGGTGCTGGAGGAATTGGGGACGCCNTTCCCCGAGNATCCGAACGANCAGCTTTGGGGCGCCATNGGCGCGGTCTTNAGCTCGTGGCGCATTCCGCGCGCGGAGACCTATCGNCGTNTGCATGACATCCCCGAGGCCTGGGGCACGGCGGTGAACGTNCAAGCNATGGTGTTTGGNAATATGGGNGATGATTGCGCCACCGGNGTCGCCTTTACGCGCGANCCNTCNACNGGNGNNAACGCTTTTTACGGCGANTATCTGATCAATGCGCAGGGCGAAGACGTCGTNGCGGGCATTCGGACGCCGCAGCATCTGACCGAATACGGCAAGGAGAAAAACAACTCCACGGCGCCGTCGATGGAAATGATCATGCCGGAAATCTATGCGCAGTTGTTGGAAGTGCGCGGCAACCTCGAAACGCATTATTGCGATATGCAGGACATCGAATTTACGGTCCAGCAGGGCAAGTTGTGGATGTTGCAGACCCGAGGCGGTAAGCGCACCGCCAAGGCGG
This sequence comes from Alphaproteobacteria bacterium, assembly GCA_016764135.1. GTDB lineage: Bacteria > Pseudomonadota > Alphaproteobacteria > UBA8366 > JABJJH01. The sequence goes on along the minus strand of JAESSL010000035.1, from coordinate 311 downwards.
CGTTGAAGATTGCCTGCGACATGGTCGGTGAGGGATTGATCACCAAAAACGAAGCCATTCTGATGGTTGATGCGTCCCAGTTGGATCAATTGTTGCACCCGACGTTGGACCCGGATGCGGAACGCGACATCATCGGCCGCGGTCTGCCGTCCAGCCCTGGTGCTGCCACCGGTCGCATCGTGTTCTCCGCCGAAGATGCGGAAGCCTGGGTGGATCGCGGCGAGAAGGTTGTTCTGGTCCGCCGCGAAACCTCGCCCGAGGATATCAACGGCATGCATGTGTCGGAAGGCATTTTAACGACCCACGGCGGG
>JAESSL010000034.1 GCA_016764135.1 Alphaproteobacteria bacterium | reverse complement strand
AGCGCTTCGACTTTTTTCTCCGTGATATCAACGGCGTTCTTCACGACCTTGTATACGCGTCCATCGGCGCCAACGACCGGGTTATAGGAAGCCTGGATCCAGACTTCGTCGCCATTTCTATGGATGCGTTTGAATTCGCCAGCCTGAAATTTGCCACTGCGCAAATCTTCCCAAAATTGGCGATATGCGGGCTTGGCGGAGACGCCAGCCTCAAGAAAGATGCTGTGATGCTTACCTTGAACTTCCGCAAGCGTATAACCGAGCGTATTCAGGAAATTATCATTGGCGGTAAGAATCGTGCCGTCCAATTCAAACTCGATCATCGCTTGGGAGGCGCTGATCGCCCTGAGTATTTCGGCGGAATTGTCCGTTGCTGTGGCTACGTCTGTGGAAGACAAGGTAGGCTCCTCTTTCTGAAATTGCTTCTGTAGTTCTGAGTTTGTTTGGTAGGCGGGTGAGTCCAGTTTTTCTTCTTTGGCCGAAGATCCATTGGCGGCCGAAGATCCATTGACGGTTTCTGTCATCTTACGTCCCTTAAAATGCTGCACTCACAGCCTAGTTTCACTAGGTTTTCGTATCTTCTGCACTGCGTTCGCAATTTTGGCGTAAAAACCGCGAGATTCTATGATTTCGATGGAATGTCCCCTGAAATCGCTGAACACGATGTCCCGTCGTGTATAGTCTATCGTAATTTGCCATGTAGAAATTTAAAAATGGTTAATCAGCTTATAAATATTACCTATGTCCTTTATAATTATTATCTATGTCCTTTGAAATAGTGCGCCAAGGTGAATATTTCTTTCGCGATGGCGCCTTTTTCCTCGTCGTTTTTCATTATTTCTGATATTGGGCAGGTTCAGACAAGTTGTTTTAGAGAGTGGAGCAGAGTTTGAGGGTACTCTTAATCGACCCGCAACCGTTGTTACGCGATGCGGTGACGGCGTTATTGCAACGTTCGCACCCGTCGGCGGCGATTAATGTCGCGAGTACGGTTGAAGGGGCTCTTGAAACTGGCGTGGACGGATTTTCGCTCATTGTATTTGGCGATGCGCCCGGCGTGGACATGGCGGCCGGTCTGGCGTTGTTTCGATCGCGTGGCCCGGAGACCCCAATTCTTGTTCTATCCAGCCTGGAAAATCAGGTCGATATCGCGGAACTGGTGCAGGCGGGCGCAACGGCTGTTGTGCGGAAAACCGATTCAGTGGACATGGTGTCGGGGGCGATACGGTTGTGTCTGGGCGGCGGCGCGTTCGTCTCCACCTCCTCCGAGCGAAATCAACGCCAGCGGAAAGAGTTATCCCAAGGCGTCGAGGGATTTGAAGGCCCAACCCTGACCAGACGACAGGGACAAGTGCTGAACGCGATCGCCAGAGGGTTGTCCAATCGGGATATCGCCGCAGAATTCGGGTTAGCGGAGGGGACCGTGAAAATACATGTCGCGGCGATCTTTAAAACGCTGGGTGTCTCAAATCGGACGCAAGCCGTCCTGGTCGGACGCCGATTGGGAATCGTGATTGAACTTTTCTGAACGCCGACGGCGCCGCCCGATCCCGTCGACTCACAAATTCTAGACAATGCGTCTCAAGCGATTAATCGGGCGTCGATGCCTAGTGTATAGCTGTCAACACCGATGACCGGGAGTCCGTCTGTCGATACCGCGCATAAACTGGAATCAGGAATCAGAGCGATCGACGTGACTGTTTTACGGGCGCTGTCTGCGCGCATAGCTCTATACGAGCGCCTCCACGAGCGCCCAGTCGCCGTCGGGTCACAAAATTTGGCAAGACAAACGCGCCACGGAATCGATAATCTGGTCCCAGAATATGTTAGATACAGAGCCATTGAAGGCAGTGTGTCGTGATATATGAGTTTCAGGAGCCTTGGTATGCGTACTACGCAGACCGTCATAAAGGTGTGACGCCGGTGGTGTAATTTTCCTATTGAAAGAAGAGGGAGTTCCTAAACTAGATGTCGCTGTTGGTTTTTTAAATTTTTTGAGATAAAGCTGTAGATGGTAATTAAATTTCTTAAATAATTATTTCCGTGTTTTTTTATTAAGGAATTCAAAAAATGAAGCCGTTCATGGTTTAGGCGTACAAATAAGACGGCGCCGTTATCTTAAGATATCGCTTTTAATTGTGCGGACTGCCGTGTAGAACTCCAAAACTTAACCCAGTACTTTTAATACAGCGATATGGATACTTTCAATGTCAGTTGATGAATCAGACCTCAGTAAAGGCCAACTTGTAAAACTTAAAGCGCTTCGAAAATCTATCGGGGAAAAACTCGGTAGCGAAGTTTTCGCCAAATGGATGAAAGAGCAGTCCAAGGCGGCCCCGAAGGAAACTGTTGACCCTGTTGCGGAAATTTTGCTGAACGCGTTGAAGTCTCTCGAAGACGACAAATCCGTTAAATTGGGCAATTGGGGCTATGCGATCAAGCGCGCAAAAGGGCACTCGGCCAAGGGCTTCCAGGTAACCAAAATTACGAAGGCTTAAAGGCTGTCTCAACAACGCGCCGGACGGGACCGCACTGCACATTTAAATCCGCTGAATTAAATGTATTTAATTCGTTGGTTTAAATTCCGGGGTTTAAATTCCGGCGACGCGTTGTTTTTGAGATCAAAGTTTAAGTCTATGACGGACGGCGTCGCAAGCGTCGTCGTCATCGCTTTTGCGCCGCAACCCCGTTAGTGGTCGCCAAGAGCGCCCGCCAGGCCGGCCATTCTTCGAATAACAACGCCATTTTCCGGTACCCAAGTGAACTGGGATGCAGGCCATCGCTGGCGCGTAAACTCTTTTCCCAATCCGCATCGTTTCGAAGCGGTGTAAAGAGGTCGAGATAATCTATTCCGGCGTCTCGCGCGACTAATGCGTACCTTTGGTTGTATAGATCGATTGTGTTGTTCGTGAAGCGGTAAGTGAGCGACGCCGAGAGTGAAAGCGGCATCATCTCTTCTATCACCGGGGTTGGACCGACCCAGAGAGAGGGGCCAAATTTTCGGGCGCTCTTGATCATGTCGATGATGAGCGTTGCAGACTGTTCTCGCTCGACGCGTACTCCATCCCTCTGTGGGCTTTTTTCATGCGCGCTGTCATTGATGCCGACGGCGAAAACGGTTGCGCGGGAGAATATTTCCGGCAAGCGCGCGCGACACTCTTCTTCCCACCGTTTGGCGACAAGCTTTGAAGTGTCCGCTCGTACGCCCATATTGTAAACGACAACGTCGTAGCCGTTTGCCCGCTCCGCTTGACCAACGCGCAGGGGCCAGCCCAGAAGCGTTTCATCGCCCGTGCCGTGGGTAATGCTGTCGCCGATGAAACCGACGCGAATTTGGGGCAGGGCTTTCTTCATTCAGCAGGGCCCGCGTCAATTGTTTCGAGGCTGCTTATCTCGAAACCTTCGTAGCCTTTGGCGGCGACATCGTCGCAGATTGCCTTATAGCGCTCGAAACCGCCAACATAGGGCATGAAGATACGTGGTTTTCCGGGAATGTTAGCGCCGACATACCAGGAATTAGCCTTGGGATAGAGGGTCGCATCCGCAACCTCATTGACGTGATGGATCCAGTTTTCTTCAGCATCGGCGCTGGCTTCCACCCGGTCGTTCCCATTGCTTCTCAAATGGACCATACAATTAACGATCCAGTCCGTATGCTGTTCGATGGCGGTGATCATATTTGCTTTCACCGACGGACTTCCGGGGCCGGTTATCACGAACATGTTCGGGAACCCCGCGACCATGATCCCAAGATAGGTGCGCGGCCCGTCTTCCCATTTTTGTTGAATTGTTAAGCCGGACGTCGTGCTGATGTCGATTTCCTTCATTGCGCCGGTCATGGCGTCAAAGCCGGTGGCGAAAACCAGAGCGTCGAATTCATAGTTGGAATCCGTGGTCCTCAATCCCTTTGGCGTGATTTCTTCAATCGGCGCCGCGCGCACATTCACAAGTGTGACGTTGTCGCGATTATAGGTTTCAAAGTACTCGGTATCGAGAATAAGCCGCTTTGTGCCAATCGGGTGATCGTTCGGGCACAGAAGCTCGGCGGTTTCGGGATCGTCGACCAGACCGCGCACTTTGTTGCGTACAAATTCCGACGCCGTGTCGTTGGCCGCTTCGTCTGTAAGCAAGTCGTTGTAGGTGTACAGAAAGCTGATGCTGCCACCCTCTTGCCACTTGGATTCATAAGCGGCGTTCCGATCCTCCTCCGGGATCTCCAGCGCGGATTGCATCGGGGGTGGAAAGCTGCCAATGGCGAAGGGGGTATGCTGCGCTTCTTCCCGCCGTTCCGGGTAGTGCGCCTTGTGGTCCTTTTCTCTTTCGGGGTTCATCGGTGCGTTTTCCGCGGGGAGAATAAAGTTCGCAGTGCGCTGGAAAACATGCAGGTGTTTGGCTTGTTTGGCGATATGCGGGATCATTTGCACCCCGGATGACCCGGTGCCAATGACGCCNACGCGAAGGCCGGTAAAGTCTACGCCTTCGGCGGGCCATAAGCCGCTGTGGTGCCATTTNCCNNGAAAATCCTCGATGCCNTTGAAGTNCGGGACATTGGGCGTGGACAAATTTCCGCTCGCCATGATGCAAAATTTTGCGGTGACCTGCTCGCCNTTNTCGGTTGTGACCGTCCAGATACTGGTTTGTTCGTCAAATTTGGCGGCGGTGACGCGCGTTTTGAAGCGGATGTCGCGGCGCAGATTGAATCGGTCCGCCACATGCTGGGCGTATCTCAGTATTTCCGGTTGTGTTCCGTATCGCTCCGACCAGTTCCACTCTTGTTGCAAGTCTTCGGAGAATGCATAGGAATATTCGAGGCTCTCGACATCGCATCGCGCGCCGGGATATTTGTTCCAGTACCAGGTTCCACCAACATCATCGCCGGCTTCAAAGGCGATGGCCGTCATATTCTGACCCCGTAAACGATACAGGCTGTACAGGCCTCCGAATCCCGCGCCAACGATGACGACGTCATAATCCGTCGAGCCGTCGTTGTTATCTCTTACCGTTTCGGTTGTTGTATCTGGCATGGCTGTTTTCTAACTCGTCATGAAGCAAAAAAATGAATTTAATATCCGTAGCGCCACGTTACGGGGCTTACTGAAATGCGACAACCCAAAATCAATTATGCGCCTATGCGGCGCGGTGTCACGGTTGGCTCACGGTGAAATCACCAATTGTTGCAATCGTTTGATCAGCATGTGAGCGGCAATGGCGATATAATGGCGTCTCGGAAAACGATTTACAGTCATTCCAAGGGTCAAATTCATTATGAGGTTTCAACGGCGGTATGTTCTTCTGACTGCGGCGGTCGCGCTCTTTTTTCTCGCGCGAAGCGACTGGAATTCGTCCCACGCGCAAGCGCCCGGGCAAACGCATCCCACCTCTCGGGAGGACGTCAGCCGGGAGCGTTTCCGCGACGATTTGAACAAACCACGCCGACATTTTCGTGTACGTCGCGCCCGACGACTCGACGATGACGCGGCGCGGGAGGTCTACGGCGATCTCAAGGCCCGAATGGCGACGGGTTACGCCGTGTCGGGCGATGCGACAGTGCGCAAGTATCAATCATGGAAGCAATACAACACGGCGCCCTATGGGTCATCGACCCATGGAAATCGATATGTGAACAATTTCGCCAACGCTAAGGCGTCCCGATACGGACTTTATGATTCAGCCGGCGTTTTGCCTGTTGGGGCTATAATCGCCAAGGACAGCTTCGTCGTGGATCATGGCGGGAAGGTGGAGCCCGGGCCATTATTCGTCATGGAAAAGATGCCCGGCGGCTTCAACTATGTCAGTGGCGACTGGCGCTATACCATGATCCTGCCCGACGGCAGTCTGTTTGGGACGACCAACGGGGACAATGACGTACGGGTGGAGTTTTGCATCAGTTGCCATCTGGCGCGCGAGTCGTATGATCACCTGATCTTTTTGCCAAAGGAATGGCGCCGTCCATAATAGCCCGACGGATGCCCGATTGCTGGTCAAGAAGCGCGTCGCGAGCTTTTGCGGCCATTGGTAAACGCCAGCACGGCGGCGGGAATGACGCCGACAATGGAAATGAACGCCAGCATCAGAAAAGTGTCCTGGAACCCGCCGGTACTGGCCTGTGCGTAGATCATGGCGCTCAGATGGTGAAGCGCGCCGGGCGTCTGGATCGCCTCGGGGACGCCCGCTTCGCCCAGCAGGCGGGACAAAATATCGATAGTTTCCCGGTTTACGTCGCTCGCGGTCGACTGCATGGCGGCGAAGGCGTCGCTGTGGAAGGGAATGCGCCGCTCCAGAAAGACGACGAGCCCGCTGGTGCCCATGGCGGCGCCAAGCTGGCGCATAAAATTTATGGCGCCGGAGCCCTGGTTAATAAGGTCCTTCGGAATTGAT
>JAESSL010000033.1 GCA_016764135.1 Alphaproteobacteria bacterium | reverse complement strand
AATTGGTTAGGGATCCATTTGCGCGACGCTGTTGCGCTGTCTCGAGGCTTTTACCAGCGGAAAGGTAGTTTCCCTTGATTGTTCCGGGGATGGAATGAGGCGCTGGCGCTGTGGCGGCGTTGGCGGCGGCCGACTTATTCGGGGCCAACGTATTTTGGCCTACTGTATTTTGGGCCGACGCAATTTGTGACAATGTAAATTGCGTCGATGCGATTTGCGTTGATATGGGGCTTTTTGTCCGGGCGTCGTTAGCGACGACAGTCGCTGCGGGAGGCGTCGCTGCGGCGTCGCTGCCTGAGAACGCGGTAACGATGGTTTCGCCGATATCGGCGCCGGTCGTCGTCTCGACAATGGAGTTGATCGTCGCCATGGCGAATCCGATGGGACCGCCATACAACGCGCCCCCCGCCATGCGCGCGCCGGGTGATATTTCGTCACCCGTGAGCTCGCGATAGAGGGTGGAAACGACCGGGATATGCTGTAACGGATTGATAACGTCTATTAAATCGCTGAAGCTTAACCCGTCTTTACCGAAAAACGCCGAGGGAGCGTTGTCGCCGGGAATATCAATGGCTCCGTCTTCTTTGGCCTCTATTTCCAGCAAAAACAGATCGTGGTCGGACAGTTGCGCTGTTTTGGGCTCGGTCGCCAACGCTTTGGGTTCACGCGCGCTATTGTCGCCTGCTTTGCTGCTTGGCGTTGTAAACGCCCTGGCGACCGGTGAAACCGGGGGCGGGGTTGCGCCCTGAATCGAAAAGTCCTGCATAGATATGCCTCCGACTCAAAGCAGTGCAATCGGGGCGCCAACAGGAGAATGGCGGTTTTGGGGCGGTGGAGACGATTGCGCAGTCGGTTTAGGGAATCTTTTGCCCGGACGTCTGGATAATCTTGTCCGGATCCCGGCACAGGCTGCCGCAAGGGTGGGTCGCAGAACGTTGGTTACAGGATGTGTCCGCCGCGATCCGCCTTGGTTCGCAAATAATGCTCGTTATGGCCATTGGCGGGAAAAGCATGCGGTACCCGGTCGGTAACGACAATGCCGTGGGCGGATAAGGCCGCGACCTTGGTCGGGTTGTTCGTCATCAGCCGAATAGAGTTGAAACCGAGCTTTTTAAGCATGGCGGCGGCGGGGGTATAGACCCGCTCATCGGCGTCGAATCCCAGTCGCTCATTGGCGTCGATCGTATCGAAGCCGGAATCCTGCAATTTGTAGGCGCGCAGTTTATTGATCAGGCCAATGCCGCGCCCCTCTTGCGCCAGATAAAGGAGCACGCCGCCGCCCGCTTGGGTGATCGCCTCAATGGCGCCACGGAGCTGATCGCCGCAATCGCACCGCAGGCTGCCCAACAAATCGCCGGTGAAACATTCAGAGTGCAGTCGCGCCAGCACTGGCATGGACGGGTCGGGCTTTCCGACAACGATGGCGAGATGTGGTTTTCCGCCATCTGCGGGACGAAACGCGGACATGGATGCAATCTCGGCGCCCGCCAGCGGAATGTCGACTTCAACAAGGGCGTCGAGGAAATTTTCGCTGGCCGCTCGGTAATGGTCGATGTCCTGTACGTCGACGATTAAAAAATCTTCTCGCGCGGCGATGGCCTCCGCTGCGCCGTCGCTGGTGCGCAAAAGCGCCGCGGGGAGCAGTCGAGCGACGCGAACCAGGTCTACCGCCGAGGATTCAAAGGCGTTTGCATTGGCGCCGGACAGTGTGGGCGTTTCGCCCACGGCGATTGTGTCGTCAATAATGCAATCAATATCCGTTGCGGAAAACGGGTTGTTCGTTTTAATCAAAACCGGCGTCACGCCGTCTTGCTTAAGGCCCAGCACTTCTGCGCGGGTCGCGGTAACGGCGCAGGTTATGTCGCCGTCCAAAGTCGCCGCCAGTTTCGCCATCGCGCTATATCCATTTTCGGCGGCGGCGACAATAAGGATGGATTGACCGTTGCGTAATACGACCGGTACGCCTCGACGCAAATCGCCGATGGCGCGCGAAACGGCGGACACGCCCCTGTCATGAGAGATCGGTTCATGAGAGATCGGTTCATGAGAGATCGGCTCAGAGGCGCTCGGCGCGACGGCGGTGTTTTGATCTTGTTGTTTCATCCTTGAAGACATCGCTTGCTTATTGTTCCACTCGCGGCGTCTCCATCAGACACAGCAAAATTATGTCCTTTGCGAAGGACAGGGTTAGGGCCGTCAGTGCGACCGCCGCGATGATGGACGCGGCGTCCTGCGCCACAATTGGCGCCAGGCATGACACAAGACCCAGGACTTGAAGGGCGCAAACCAGTTTTCGGCGCAGGCTCGGCGCCAACGGGCCGGTCAATTTAGGAAAAACCCAACCCGCTGCTACGAATACATAACGCATCGCGCCGATAATCAAAACCCAAGGCCCGATTTTTCCTGACTGCCAGCACAACATTGCGAGGACCAGAATCAACGCCGCGTCTGTTTCCATATCGAAACGGGCGCCAAAGGCGCTGATCTCGTTCCGTCGCCGCGCGACAAAGCCGTCAACGCCATCCAGAATTAGCGCCGCACAGGCGAAAAGCGTGATTGTCCACCATGCGGAATCGTTAAAAGGCGCAGTTTCAACCGCGCATCCCGCGAGCAACGCGGTCATCGTGAGGCGGGCCCATGTAATTCGGTTGGCGAGACCGAAGCCTCGGACGGCGTTGCCGCCGCACAACAGAACAAGAAAAGCGGCGGACATATACACAAAAACAGCTGCGATGATCGACCAGGGCGCGAGGTCGATTACAAAATAAGTCGCCGCCGAGGCGACGCTTCCGGATGCGAGGATGGCGAAGCCCAAAATTGTAACGCTCGCGTGGCTCAGGAAGCCCCCGTTGGGAGAGAATGTCGCTGTATGGCTTGCTTTGGAAGTCATGGAATATGCGGCTGCGCCTTTGCCTGAAAGTTAGGTCAGAAATTTAGTGTAAAACTTTCTGTGAAGTCGATGCCCGACCACAACTAATTGATGTTCGCTGGGTGTCATTTGGTATATTGTCAGCCCATAAAATTGGCTAATGAAAAATGGTAATCGGGTTTTAATTTGACTAGTGACTCAATCGATGTCGATGACAAAAATATAGCACAAAGCCCAATGGAAGATGACCTTTGGCGCAAAGTGCTAAATTATCAGGCCGGATCCACCACTCACCCTTCTACACTCGCCGCGTCGCCCGCTCTGGCGACGCTTTTCGATATTTATGGGCCCCTTTGCGCGGGTGAGGACCGATATGTCGCTGCTCATCTGGGGCAGAGTCTCGACGGTCGAATTGCGACGGTGACGGGCGCGTCGCATTATGTCACCGGGCCGGTGGATATATTGCATAACCATCGGTTACGGGCGCTGTTTGATGCGGTCATTGTCGGCGCGGGTACGGTCGCGCTGGATGATCCGCGGCTGACGGTTCGACTCTGTACAGGGGAAAACCCGCTCCGCGTTGTGCTGGACCCCGACCGGCGGCTTGGCGACCACTATAAAGTCTTTCAGGATGGCGCGGCGGATACGGTGCTGATCTGTGACGACGCCCTGACGGGCGAAAATGAACGCCATGGCTGCGCACTTGTCATTGGCGCGCCTTTGTTAAAGGGTTCTCTGGTAAACGATAAAGACCCAAGAGATGCGGCGGCCAGTCCGGTTTGTTCCGGATTGTGCCCGGACGGTGTGCTCGATGTTCTCGCGGCGCGGGGATCCAAGCGCGTTTTTATCGAGGGCGGCGGTGTGACCGTGTCGCGGTTTCTCCATGCCGGGCGGCTGGACCGGCTCCATATAACCGTTGCGCCCATTATCCTGGGCTCCGGTCGACCCGCCATCACCTTGCCGCCTATTGAATCTCTGTCCGAGGGACGCCGACCGCATATGCGTCGTTTCGATTTTGGCGATGATTTGCTGTTTGATTGTGACCTTCGGGGTGAATAGGAGATCAGGATGACGGCGGAGGAACGCTCCTTTTGGGTTCTCGCGCCGGGGCGGGGTGAAATTCGCACCATGCCCGCGTCATCGCCCGGGCCCGACGATGTGGTCGTCACGACCTTTCGGAGCGCGATCAGCCGGGGCACTGAGGCGCTGGTGTTTTCAGGGCGCGTGCCGCCAAGCCAGTATGCGGCGATGCGCTGCCCCTTTCAGGATGGCGAGTTTCCGGGGCCCGTAAAATATGGCTACGCGTCCGCGGGCGTTCTGGAAGAGAGCGAGCAGCGGGTTTTTTGTTTGTATCCGCACCAGGATCGCTATGTTGCGCCCCGTGCGTCGTTGATTGAAATTCCCGACGATGTGTCTGATGACCGCGCGGTTCTGGCGGCTAATATGGAAACAGCAGTGAATGCAATGTGGGACGCTGGCCCTTTGATCGGCGACCGCATCGCGGTGGTCGGCGGGGGCGTTGTGGGATGCATGGTTGCGGCGTTATGCGGGCGCATTCCCGGCGCGCGGGTTGAACTTGTCGACATAAACCCGCACCGGGCCGAAATTGCGGCGGCGTTGAATGTGGGCTTTGCGCTGCCGGGGGATGCAACGGGAAACGCCGATATTGTGTTTCACGCCAGCGGGGTCGATGCGGGGCTGGCGACTGCGCTGGGTTTGGCCGGGTTCGAGGCGTCAGTCATGGAGTTGAGCTGGTTTGGCGACCGTATGGCGTCGGTGCCGCTTGGGGAAGCCTTTCACGCCAAACGGTTGACGCTTCGCGCGAGTCAGGTCGGTGCGGTGGCGGGAAGCCGCCGCGCGCGCCGGACCCACCGNGAGCGCTTGACCTTCGCGATGGACGTGTTGCGNGATCCGGTTTTCGATTGCCTGATTACCGGTCGNTCCAGATTTATGGATTTGCCCGATACGATGGCCGGTCTGGCGCGTGATCCGGGCGACGCGCTGTGTCATGTGGTGACCTATGCCTGAGCGCGCCCTGGCGCGGTCCGCCAGATTGCACTGATTGCGCCGATTTTCGAAGAGCCCCTTCAAAGCAGGAGATTTGTTTTATGTTTAGCGTCACCGTGTCCGACAGCATCATGATCGCACATTCGCTATCGGGTGAAATCTTTGGACCTGCGCAACGGTTGCATGGCGCGACCTATGTCGTTGAAATCACGCTCTATCGGCCTGATCTCGACGAGAACGGCATTGTCGCTGATATCGGCCGTGCGGGAACATTGCTGGGCGATGTGCTGGCGCCGATGGCGTATCGTAATCTGGACGACTTGCCGGACTTCAAGGGCCGGAACTCGACTACTGAAGTCCTTGCGGCCGAGATCTTCAAAAACATCGCTCGGGGCATTTTTGACGGAAAAATGGGCGGCGATGCGGCGACGACGATTGAGCGGATGCGCGTGACGTTGCGGGAAAAACCCGACGCCTGGGCGGCGTATGAAGCGCCTCTTCGCGACGCTGGCGGCGCCTAACGAGGACCGAGAGACCGATGGCTCAACCGCCGCTTCATTTCATCGTACCGGGGTCAATTGACCGAAAAACCGGCGGATACGGGTATGATCGCCGAATTATTGGCGGTCTTCGAGAGTCCGGCCGCGTGGTGACGTTGCATGAACTCGACGGTGCGTTTCCGGTGTACGATGCGGCGGCTCTGGCGGCGGCGGGTATGATTGACGCCCTGCCGGACGGGGCGGTTGTGGTGATTGATGGTTTGGCGTTGCCCGCCTTTGACGCTCGAATAACGAAGGCCGTGTCGAGGCTTTGCCTCGTGCCGCTGGTTCATCATTTGCTCCGCGATGAGACCAGCCTTGACGACGAGGCGCGTCAATCGCTCGGTCAGTGTGAACGGCGATGTTTGCAATTTGCGCAGCGCGTTATCGTCACAAGCCCGGCGACGGCGGTCTCGGTCGCGGCGACAGGCGTTCCTGCGCGTGATATTTCAGTTATTGTGCCGGGCGTCGATGCGCCAGTGCTGGATACGCCAGCGCTCGATGCGCGGATGGCCGAACCAGAGGCGGCGTTCTCGCAGGATTCGGGAAATGCCGGGTTGTTGTTGATGTCGGTTGGCGCGGTGATCGCACGCAAGGGGCATATGGTGTTGATCCGCGCGTTGGCGCCGCATCGGGATCTGGACTGGCGTCTGAAAATATTTGGATCTCTGGACGCTGATCCGGCTTTGAGCGATGAACTGCGGGAGTTAATTGTGCGGGAACGGCTGTCGGACCGGGTTGAACTGGTGGGCGAAGTTGAGGACGCGCGCCTTCAGGCGGAATATCGCCGCGCCGATATATTTACGCTGGCGTCAGAATATGAAGGATACGGCATGGCCTTCGCCGAGGCGTTGACCCACGCATTGCCTGTGGTGGGGAGCGGGGACGGCGCCGTCGGCGATACGGTTCCCGCGACCGCGGGGCTTCTGGTTCCGGTCGGTGATGTCGACGCGCTGTCCGATGCGCTGGGTCGGGTGCTGCGTGATGGGTCGTTACGTCAAACCTTGTCCGAGGGCGCGAGGGATGCTGGCGCTCAATTGCCGAGCTGGCGCGTGTCGGCGGCGCGATTTGATCAAGCGCTCGAGCGCGCCCAGGCGGCGTTTGCCGCGACGAAATAGGGATTACGCCATGGAGACATTTACCGGCGATTGGCTGAGTTTACGGATACCGGTGGATCGGGCGGCGCGGTCGCGGGAATTGGCGGTGCGCTTTGTCGAGGCGCTGCCGGAAAACCCGCGAATTGTGGATCTGGCCGCAGGCGCCGGGGCGAACGCCCGTTATTTTGAATCCGAAACGAAATGGGGCAGGGCGGATTCCTCGCCCCGCTGGACGCTTGTCGATGGCGATGCGGCTTTGTTGCAACGCGCGGCGGGGCTGGTGGGCGCGCTCAATCCCGTCGTTGCGGAGTTGGGCGCGGGCGCCGCCGGGTTTGCGCCCTCGGAGATTGACGGCCTCACGGCGTCAGCGTTTTTCGATCTGGTGTCTGATGCCTGGTTTGAAAATTTTGTAAAGTCGATGGCGGGCGCACCGCTTTTTTTGGCGCTGAGCGTGGATGGACGGTGGCGGTGGGGGCCAACGCATGACGATGATGTTGACATAATGGCGTGTTTTGCGCGCGACCAGCAGCGCGACAAGGGGTTTGGACCCGCGATGGGCGGTGACTCGGCGACCGCAATGGCGCGAATTCTGACGACCGCCGGATACACGGTATCGACGCGGCGGTCGGATTGGCGCCTTGACGGGACTCATACGGCGCTGTTGAAGGCGCTGATACAAACGATCGCTGGCGCCGTGACGCCCTATGATGTGGACGCCGCCAAGTGGCGAAAAAGCCGTGAGTATGATATTGAGCAAGGACGATTGCGGCTGTGTCTTGGGCACATGGATATTTTAGCGATGTAAACATCTTATCATAATACCGTGATATTCCCGTGAAAGACGCTGTATCGAATGATTTTTCCGTTATACTGGCGGATGCGCCTAAAATAATGAAAACCGAGGCTTCGATGACCGGAAAAAAAATACTGTTGGTGGATGACGACGAAGCCTTGCGTACGTCGCTTGCGGAGCAATTGCAGCTTCATGAAGAGTTTGAAACTTCGGTGGTGGGTACGGCGTCGGAAGCCTTGGAAATTGTAAAAAAAGAGTATTTCGACGCGTTGCTACTGGATGTTGGATTGCCCGATATGGACGGTCGGGAGGCTTGTCGGCTGTTGCGTCGGAACGGGGTAAAGGTGCCGATTATCATGTTGACCGGCGCGGATACGGATGCGGACGCAATTTTGGGGCTGGATTCCGGCGCCAATGATTATGTGACCAAGCCATTCCGGTTGGGCGTTTTGCTCGCGCGACTGCGTGCGCAATTGCGCCAGCATGAACAAAGCGAAGACGCGGTCTTCACCATTGGGCCGTATACGTTTCAGCCGAGTGGAAAGATACTCCTCGATGAAGAGACCGAAAAGAAGGTTCGGTTGACCGAAAAAGAGACGGCGATCCTGAAATTTTTATACCGGTCCGGAGATAAAGTCGTCGACCGGGACACGTTGCTGGACGAAGTTTGGGGCTACAACGCCGGGGTTACGACCCATACGCTGGAGACGCATGTTTACCGATTGCGTCAAAAAATCGAGCGAGATCCATCTAATGCGGAAATATTGGTCACAGAACCGGGCGGTTATCGCCTGATTCCGTGAAAAAAGTGTAGCCGGACAGGGACTTCCTCGGATACCATCAGCATTACAGACGGGTCGTGGGTAATTCTTCGGCGCGGCTTGAACAATTATGATGGAGAATTGGCTGATGACGAAAAAGGAGGACTTTTTCGTCAAGTTCTGGGGCGTGCGCGGCAGCATTGCGTGTCCGGGCCCGGCGACCGTGCGCTATGGCGGCAATACGTCTTGTCTGGAAGTTGGTTGCGGCGACCGCCGTATCATTTTTGACGCCGGAACGGGCCTTCGCAACCTAGGACAAGTTCTCGCCGCCACCCAGCCCCTCAAAACGAACTTGCTGCTGACTCATACGCATTTTGACCACGTTTGCGGATTTCCGTTTTTTATCCCCCTGTTCATCCCCGGCAATGAAATTAAATTATGGGCCGGTCATTTGCGTCCGGATCTGGGGATTGAGCAGGTGCTTATCGACATGATGATGGCGCCGCTGTTTCCGGTGCCGCCAGCTATATTTCAGGCGGATGTTTCCTATCAGGATTTTGACGCGGGCGACACATTATCGCTGTATGACGACGTAACGGTGCGAACATGCGCCCTGAACCACCCCAATCGCGCGACTGGCTATCGCGTGGAATTCGACGGGCGGGCGCTTTGTTACGTGACGGATACCGAACATGTCGAAGGCGAACGCGACCAGGCGATTGTCGAATTAATCCGGGGCGCGGATATTGTTGTGTATGACGCTACTTATACCGATGCGGAATATCCAAAATTCAAAGGGTATGGCCACTCTACCTGGGAAGAAGGCGTCCGTCTTGTCGAAGCCGCGAATGCGGACCGGCTGGTGATTTTTCATCATGACCCCAATCACGACGATGATTTTATGGATCAGCTCGCCCTCGACGCCGAGGCGCGCCGACCGGGAACGATCATCGCGCGCGAAGGCGAGACCTTGATTCCGTGAGCGCGATGCGAGGGTGGCGCCGTCAGGTCCAGAGTGGTCTGCCTACAATTCTGGGATTGGCGCGACGCGGGTTTTTCATTCCCTATCGTCATGCCGATAGCGTTGACGCCTATGGGCCTGCCTATGCGCCGATAGAAACCTTGTTTGAAAAATACGCCGAGGATTTTGCCGCAATGCTGGCGAGCGCGGCGATGTATGACGACGCGTTTCATGATATTGGCGCCGCGCCGCCACCGGAGCCGCGATGGCGACAGGACTGGTTTCCCCGCCTCGACGCGGCCATCGCCTATGTCATGATCCGGCGTGAAAAACCGGCGCGGATTGTGGAAGTCGGATCGGGTCACTCCACCCGGTTTTTTGCGCGCGCGGTTCGCGATGAAGGTTTGGCGACGGAGATTATCGCCATCGACCCGGCGCCGCGCGCTGATCTGGCGGGGTTGGCGGCGGTGCGGCTCCACCGCATGTTGGTCCAGGATGCAGCGATGGATGTTTTCGCCGCTTTGAAGGCGGGCGATGTGCTCTCTATCGATTCCAGCCATATTTTGATGCCGGGAAGCGATGTCGACTTTTTATTAAATCGCGTGCTGCCGCATGTGCCCTCGGGCGTTATCGTGCATATCCACGATATGTTTTTGCCGGACGGTTATCCCCTGGAATGGGAATGGCGCGGTTATAATGAACAGCTTGGCGTGTCCGTTCTCTTGAATAGTGGTGGCTGGACGCCGCTGTTTTCCAGTCAGTATGTTCTGACGCGAATGCAGGATGTGTTCGACAATTCCGTTATCGCGAAACTTCACCTGGAGTCGGGCGCGCTGGAATCCGGATTGTGGCTCAAGAAAGAGTGAGGCTTTTTGATTCCTCGAGACGGGCCGCATCGGTTACATAGCACTCGCAGGTCGCATCAAATTACAAAGGCTGGAAACGCGCGTGAATGCATTGAATGGATTAAACGCTACGCTGGATGCGAAAAACCGCGTTGAAAACGACCGTAAAGACGACGGTCTGCAACGCGATATGTCGGGTCGGGTGCAGGATGCAATTCATCGCCACCAGGACGCCAGCGAACGCCTGATCGCGTGGACCCAACTCGGCGTGGTGTCCACCTTTGGCGCCTTGTATGCGCTGTCGCCAAAAACCTCCGACGTTTCGCCCTGGATGACGCCGGTTTTTCTGACGTTGGCGATCTATTTTTCATTTACAATGTTCAGGCTTTGGCTGTCGTTCCGGGTGCGACTGCCGGGCTGGTTTCTGGCGACGTCGGTAATCGCGGATATGGCGTTGCTGATGACCCTGATCTGGAGCTTTCATGTGCAGTACGATCAGCTGCCGTCGTTTTATCTGAAGGCGCCGACCCTGCTGTATGTCTTTATATTTATCGCTTTGCGCGCGTTGCGGTTCGAGGCGCGCTACGTGGTCCTGGCGGGCGTCACCGCGGCGCTGGGCTGGGCGGCGCTGGTTTTCTACGTCGTCAAGATTGACCCTGAAAACCCGATGATTACCAGAAATTACGTGGATTATATGACATCGAACAGCGTCCTGCTGGGGGCGGAGTTTGATAAAATTATTTCCATCCTCGTGGTGACGGCGGTCTTGGCGGTGGCGTTAAGCCGCGCTCGCAAGCTTCTGGAAAGCTCTATTGTGGAGGCGGCGGCGCATCAGGATTTATCGCGTTTCTTTTCACCGGAAATTGCGTTGAAAATCACCAGTTCGGACCAGCGGGTGAAACCGGGCGAGGGAGAGGCGCGCGAGGCGGCCATATTGAACGTCGACATCCGGGGGTTCACCGCGCTGGCCGCCAAAATGGAACCGTCGGCGCTGATTCGGCTGTTGCACGAGTACGAATCCAGAATGGTGCCGGTCATTCAGAACCATGGCGGTAATATCGATAAATTTTTGGGCGACGGCATTTTGGCGACCTTTGGCGCGGTGTTGCCGAGCGATAGCTATGCCGCGGATTCGCTTCGCGCGGTTGATGAGTTGGTGGTTGTCGCCGCGACGTGGAATGAAGAACGCCGCGCGGCGGGGTTGGACACGATTGAAATTGGCATGGCGCTGGCGTCTGGACGGATAATTTTTGGCGCGGTAGGGGATGAAACGCGTCTGGAATATACGGTGATTGGCGCGCCGGTAAACCTTAGCGCCAAGTTGGAAAAGCATAATCGGGTCGCGGGGACGCGAGCTCTGGCGACGGGGGATTTATGGAATCATGGCGCCGAACAGGGTTACGTTTCTTCGACGCCGCGCATCGCCTCGCCGCATAACATCGACGGCGTCGCCGCGCCGGTAGACGTGGTGATTCTGGCGAAATAGAGCCCTTCGGGGTCATTTTTTGAGTAGATTCTGCGTGCTTTATTTGTAGGGATCGGCGGCGTCGCGCAAGCCATCGCCCAGAAACTGAAACGCCAGAACGATCAGGATCACCGGCACGACCGGATACATCAGCCATGGATACAGCGCCACGACATTGATGTTCTGCGCTTCGTTCAACAACACGCCCCAGCTTGTGATTGGCGGGCGTAACCCAAGACCCAGAAAACTCAACGCCGTTTCACCCAGGATCATGCTCGGGATTGAAAGCGTCGCCGAGGCGATCAAGTGGCTCATGAAGCTGGGCAACAGATGCCGCCCGATGATTCTGCTCGGTTTGGCGCCCATAAGCTGAGCGGCGACGCAAAAGTCTTCTTCTCGCAACGCCAGCAATTTGGACCGCACAGCGCGCGCTAGTCCCGGCCAATCCAGCATTCCCAAAATCACGGTGATGCCCACAAAGACCAGAAGCGGACTCCAGGTGACAGGCAGGATCGCTGATAGCGCCATCCACAAAGGTAGGGATGGAAACGACCGGATGATCTCGATAATGCGTTGAACGACGGCATCGACCATGCCGCCGTAATATCCAGCCAGCCCGCCAATGGTGAGGCCCATGGAAAAGCTGATGATGATGCCGATTAAACCGACCGTGAGCGAAATGCGCGCGCCGTATAAAATGCGGCTCAAGACATCCCGGCCCAATCGGTCGGTGCCGAGGAAAAACAGCTGGCCGCCCTTCGCCGGGCATATGAAATGGAACTGGCCGGATAGCAGGCCCCAGAATTCGTATTTTGACCCTTTGTAATCGCCGCTATTGCAAAAGAATCGAAGCGGTTGAACCTTCGACGGATCGTCGGCGTATAGCCATTGCAGATGCTCCATGTCGAGACTGACTTTGTAGCCATAGACAAAGGGGCCGACAAAATCGCCCTCATGGAACAGATGCACTGATTGCGGCGGCGCATAGAGAAAATCCGTATGACGCGCTTGCAGATCGTAGGGCGCCAGGAACTCACTGATGAGAATCGACACATAGACCGCGACCAGAAACGCGCCGCTCACGACCGCCAGGCGGTGCCGTTTCAGTTTCCACCACATCAGCCGCCATTGCGACGCCATGTAATAGCGTTCCTGCTCAGGCGTCAGGGTGACGGCGACATCGGGATCGAACGGCGCTTTGTTGACGTAATGCTTGTTGGGCGTCCCCACAGTTTCGGTCATCGGTTCGCGTCTCCACCCAGTCGAATGCGCGGGTCAAGCATGGCCAGCGCCAAATCTGATAACAGGGTGCCGACGACCGTCAGGGTCGCCAGGCACATGAGGAACGACCCCGCCAGATACATGTCCTGACTTTGCAGCGCCGTCAGCAGCATCGGTCCCGTGGTCGGCAGAGACAGTACGATGGAGACGATAGCGGCGCCGGAGATGACCTCGGGCAGTAAATTACCAATATCGGCGATGAACGGGTTCAGCGACATGCGCAACGGATACTTCATCAGGGCGCGTCCTGGCGGCAGGCCTTTGGCGCGCGCGGTGATGACGTATTGTTTGCTCAACTCATCGAGAAGGTTTGCGCGCAGCCGCCGGATCATGCCCGCGGTGCCGGATGTGCCGATCACGAGGACGGGCACCCAAAGATGCTCCAGAACCGACAGCATCTTGTCGAGGGACCAGTCCGCCTCAAGGTAGACAGGATCCATCAATCCGCCGATAGACGTGCCGAAAGTGCTGAACGCCATCCATTGCAGGACCAGCGCCAGTAAAAAGTTCGGTGTCGCCAACCCCAGAAAACCTAAAAACGTCAGGCTGTAATCGCCTACGCTGTATTGGCGCACCGCCGAGTAAACCCCAATCGGGAACGCGACGATCCAGGTGAACATGATCGTGGTGAACGAAACGATGAAGCTTAACAGCAGCCGGTCGCCGACGACTTCCGACACGGGCAGGCTGTATTCAAAGGAATAGCCAAAATCGCCGTGCAACATGCCCCAGACCCAGGTGACATACTGCTCCGGCATGGATTTGTCGAAGCCGTATTGCTGTTTGATGAACTCGATCTTCGCCTTGTCGATCGCCTCGCCCTGGCTCTGCAGTTCGTTCATATAGGTTGTGAAATAATCGCCTGGCGGCAACTGGATGATGATGAAGACCAGCACGCTGATCACCAACAGCGTCGGGATCATCATCAGGATTCGGCGAACTACATAGCTAAGCACTGCGGCGCCCCTTAGTTAGCGGCCGCTTGGCGCGACGTTTTAGGTGTGTCGTTGAACCAGAAACTGTCCGGTTCGTACATGCCGAAATGCGCGCAGGGCTTCCATGTATAGATGCCCTCGACGGGCACATTCTGAAGTGACGTGCGAACGACGATGGGTTGCAGGACGCCGGAGATCAAGCCAATCGAATAAAGCTGGTCGGCGTGGATCGCCAGCATCTGGTGCCAGATTTCTTCACGGGCGTCCGTCGTGGTGGCGTTGCGCCATTCTTTGTGCAGCGCCATTAATTTTTTGGGGCCGGGCATATCGATGTCTTCGCCGGACCGACCCATGGTTTCATATTTCTGGCCCCATTTTGACCATTGGTACTGAACTTGCGATGTCGGCGCGAGGTCTTTCGGATCCATATCCGGTGTTGGCAGACCGTTTTCCAGCCCGGAGGAAATCGACATGATTGTCTCGCCGGCGTAAATGCGGTTGCGCATAACTTCGCGTTGGGTGGGCTTGGTGTGGAGCTTTACGCCAATTTCGCTCCAGCTATCCTCGACCAGTTCCAGAACGTCCGCTTCTTCGGTGCTTTCGCCGGTGGATTCAACGATGATGTCCATCGAGCGCCCGTCGGGAAGAAGGCGAATGCCGCGTGAATCGCGCTTGTTCAGGCCCATCTCGTCCAGCAATCGGTTTGCTTCCGCGATGTCGAATTTTGTCCAGGCTTTCTGGTAACTCTCCCGAAACAGCGGGCTTCGGGGCAGCGCGGTGTTTTGC
>JAESSL010000032.1 GCA_016764135.1 Alphaproteobacteria bacterium | reverse complement strand
GACGCGGCGGGGTTTGAAAATTCCGCCGCGTCGTTTTTGTTTGGCCGTTTTAATTGATTGAGGTGGCGCGGCCTCTCTTGAATCGTGTGTCCCTAGACGCTAAAAACAGCGACTTATGCTCTAAATGAGCTTAAATGTGTCTAATTTAGTGTTCGTGATTGACATCGAGTGTTAGGATCAACTAGGTTTTCCAGCGTTTTCGCTGGTTCGATCCAAATCAATAAAAATTAAATTGGACACTGGCAGCACTAGGTATTGGGAGGTTACGTGACGGCATTACTAGAAATTAAGGATCTTCAGACTCAGTTTTTTACATCCTCGGGGATCGTAAAAGCGGTTGATGGGATCACCTACGACGTAAACGCAGGCGAGACTGTCGCTGTTGTTGGCGAGTCTGGATGCGGCAAGTCGGTGAGCGCCTTGTCGATTTTGCGGTTGGTCGCTGAACCTGCAGGCAAGGTCGTGGGCGGGACGATTAATTTCCAGGGTCAAGACCTGCTGAAATTAAGCGCCGTTGAAATGCGCAAAATTCGCGGTAAGGATATCGCGATGGTGTTTCAGGAACCCATGACGTCGTTGAACCCGGTTCTCACGATTGGGCTGCAGTTGACGGAAACCCTGATTCAGCATCTGGATGTGAATCAGGACGAAGCCAATACGCGCGCTATCGAATTGCTGGGCCTGGTGGGCATATCCGAACCGGAACGCCGTCTGAGCCAGTATCCTCATCATCTGAGCGGCGGCATGCGTCAGCGGGTGATGATCGCAATGGCGCTCTGCTGTGATCCAAAGCTGATTATCGCGGATGAGCCGACCACGGCGCTGGATGTTACTATTCAGGCGCAAATTCTTGAATTGATGAAGAATTTGACACGGGATTTTGGCGTGGCGATGATCATCATCACCCACAACCTTGGCGTGGTTGCGCGATACGCCGACCGTGTGAATGTGATGTACGCCGGTAAGATTATTGAAACCGGCACCGCCGAGGATATTTATCACAATCCGAGGCACCCCTACACGATAGCGCTTCTGAAATCGGTGCCCCGGCTCGATCAACCCCGTGTTGCAAAGCTGGATCCGGTGCAGGGTCAACCGCCTGATTTGTCAAAACTCGATGACGGGTGTTCGTTCCGTCCACGTTGCCGATATGCGACGGATAAATGTGCGCAAGCCATTCCACCGTTGGAAGCCATTGATGGCGTGCACAAATCCGCGTGTTTTCGGCGCGACGAATTAGAATCGCTTTAGAGGGGCGCCGATATGAGTGTAGCTGAAGCAGACCAGGCGCAAGCGCCGGTCGACAAGATATTAGAAGTAAACAATTTGCGGATGTACTTCCCGATCACGGAAGGCGTCATGATCCAGCGCAAGGTCGCCGACGTAAAAGCCGTCGACGATATCAGTTTCTTTATGTACCGGGGGGAAACCCTTGGTATGGTTGGCGAGTCTGGGTGTGGCAAGACCACGACGGGTCGCTGTATTCTGCAACTGGAGAAGCAGACGGCGGGCGATATTATTTTCAACGGGAGAGATATTTCTACGTTGAGCCGGTCGGAAATGTTGCAGTTCCGTCAAAAAGTTCAGGTAATTTTCCAGGATCCGTATAGTTCGCTAAACCCACGGATGAAAATTGGCGATATCATTGGCGAACCAATGAAAGTGCACGGGATCATTCCAGACAAAGAGGAACGTAACCGTCGTGTGGCGGAATTGCTGTCCTTATGTGGTCTGAGCCCGCAATTCTCTGATCGTTATCCCCATGAAATGAGCGGCGGCCAGCGGCAACGCGTCGGGATTGCCCGCGCATTGGCGTTGAACCCGGAATTCATCGTGTGCGATGAAGCGGTGTCGGCGCTGGATGTGTCCATTCAGGCTCAGGTCATCAACCTGCTTGAAGATTTGCGGGACGAGTTGAACCTGACTTATCTGTTTATTTCGCATGATCTCAGCGTTATCCGGCATTTATGCCAGCGCGTTGCGGTCATGTATCTCGGACATATGGTCGAGTTGGCGGAATGTCAGGAGCTGTTCGACAATCCACTGCACCCGTATACGCAAGCATTGCTGGATGCGGTGCCGATTCCCGATCCGACGATTGAAAAGGCGCGGGCGCACAAAATTGTGAAGGGTGAAATTCCAAGTCCGATTAATCCGCCGAGCGGTTGTGTGTTCCATCCGCGTTGTGAAAAGGCGGTTGCCGGGTGTTCTCAATCTATACCGGAACTCCGGGAAATCACGCCTGGACATTGGGTGGCGTGCTCCGAAGCATAGCGACTGCACGCAAAGGCTGTGGTATTCCGCCGATGATTTAGGTTGGTGGAATAGGATGGCCTAGCGAACGACGGATAAAATAGATCTTCCTGGTGAGCCGGGAAGACCATTGGACGGAAAGAAACGATGTATAAATATATAATAAAGCGTATTTTGCTGATGCTGCCGACATTGATTGGCGCCGCTTGCCTGATCTTCTTCCTGCTTCGCCTTATTCCGGGCGATGTGTGTGAGTTGCGCCTCGCGGGTGATGGTCAATATGTAGATCCGGACGCCTTGATCGCGTGTTATGCGGAACTCGGCCTTGATCAACCCATGCTGGTCCAGTTCTGGACCTTTATCAGCGGGTTCTTCATCTTCGAACTGGGGCAGTCCATGTGGACGGGTAATCCGATTGAAGAAGAAATCGGCCTCCGCTTTCAGTTGTCGCTTCAGGTAGCGATTATGGCGACGATCGTGTCGGTTGCGATTGCATTGCCGCTGGGCACGATTTCGGCGATCAAGCAGGATACCTGGATCGATTATGTGGTGCGCACGTTCAGCATCGCGGGTATTGCGATCCCCTCGTTCTGGCTTGGCATCATGATTATTCTGGGACTACTTATATCGACCCAGGCGTGGTTCGGCGAACCGTGGATGCCGCCAATCGAATACGTATCCCCGTTCGACGATTTAGGCGCTAATTTGGCGCAGCTTATCTGGCCTGCGCTGGCGACCGGTTATCGCTACGCAGCGGTGGCGACGCGGATGACGCGCTCTTCATTGCTGGAAGTGCTTCGTGAGGATTACGTCCGTACGGCGCGCGCCAAGGGTTTGCTCGAGAAAATCATTATCAATCGGCATGCGTTGAAAAATTCGATGCTGCCGGTTGTGACGATTATCGCGATCGAATTCGCCTTCCTGATGGGCGGCCTGGTCGTGACCGAGCAGGTCTTCAACCTGAACGGTCTGGGTAAGTTGTTTGTCGAATCGGTACAAAATAACGACTTCGCCATGACGCAGGCGCTGGTCATGTTGGTCGCGTTCATCTTCGTGGTGACGAATTTGACCGTCGATATTTTTTACGCATGGTTGGATCCTCGGATCCGGTACAGCTAAGGAGCAAATGACATGTCTGTAACAGAAATGAATGCTGGCGATGTTGTCGAGGAATTGGCCGAGCGAAAACCGCTTAGCCAACGGCTCGGAATTCTGATCCGTCGACAACCGCTTGGGTTGGCTGGGCTTTTGATGGTGATGTTAATGATTTTCTGCGCGATTTTNGCAGGACAAATCACACCGTATGATCCGGAAGCGAACTCNTTCGAGCACATGTTGTCGGCGCCAAGCTGGGAATTCCTGCTTGGTACGGACCAATTCGGACGGGATCAGTTTACCCGGATTATCTACGGCGCTCAGACAGCCCTGTTTATCGGGTTTACCTGCGCCTTGATCGGGTCGACGGTTGGATTGGTGCTCGGTGTAGGCAGCGCCTATTTCGGTGGCAAGATCGATTTGGTCTTTCAGCGGATCATGGATGTGTTCATGGCGTTTCCGCTCATCATTCTGGCCCTGGCGATCGTGTCGATCTTCGGAACCAGCATGTGGAGCGTTATTGTCGCGATCACGATCCCGTTTATTCCCCGTTGCGCTCGCGTTGTTCGTTCAAACGCGCTGGCCATTCGGGAAATTCCTTATGTTGATGCGGCGCGTGCGTGCGGCTTCTCGCATATGCGGATTATTGTTCGCCACATGGTGCCTAACGTCATGGCGCCGTTCCTGATCATTCTGACGGCTGCGGTCGGTCAGGCGATCCTGACGGAAGCGTCCTTGTCCTATCTCGGCATGGGCGTACAGGAGCCCACGCCAGCGTGGGGCTTGATGCTACAGGGTGGCGCAGAGGAATATGCGGAAAGCGCGCCTTGGGTTGCGGTGTTCCCAGGTCTGGCGATCACCATGGCGGTGTTTGGCTTTAACCTGTTTGGCGACGCCCTGCGCGATGTTCTCGATCCAAGATTGCGGACGCGCTAGACAAGTGGCGTAAGCAGCTCAAAATTGAGCGTATAGAGAAAAGCCCTGGCCTTTGGCCGGGGCTTTTTTATTGGGGTGCCGCCGAAGATATTTGGTGAGCGTTTTGGCGATTGCCGCCGCATCGAGCGTTGGCGGCAGCAGGGTCAGGAAATGCCCGTCCGGCGCCATCAGGAATAAAAACGATCCATGGGCGTATACCGGCGCGCCATTGGGGGCGGCGCCGATCAGTCGCGTATCTACCCCATAGGCCGCGGCGGCGCGTTTTAGCGGCTCCACGCCGCCGGTCAGACCAATAAGCCTTGGGTGAATAGTTTTAACGTAAGCTCTCAGGGCTTCCGGCGTGTCGTTCTCTGGGTCGATTGTAATGGCGATAGGCTGAATGCGCTCCGCCTCGGGTCCAAGCACGTCCAGCGCCAGCGCGGCGCGGCGCAAGGCGATGGGACAAATGGACTGACATTGCACATAGCCGAAAAAGACCAGCATGAACGAACCGCGAAAATCCTTGTCGGTGCGGGTTACGCCGTCCTGATCAATAAGCTCGAATGCACCGCCGAAATTGAACGGCAAAGGCGTTGGAACCAATTCGCCACGATCTGATAGTGAGGGCGTGGCCGCCGGCGTTGCCTGTGACGCTGTGGCGGCGTTCAGATGCGCTTTCGTTTCATGACTGAGCGCGGGCGACGCCCACAAACCAGACGCCACCACTATCGCCGAAAAATAAGGCGAAAAAAAGTGAGGTGTGAATCGATGAGGCGTGAAGCGGCGCAACGTCAACGTCGTGGGCTTATTGTTGGGATTTTAAATATGCCGCGTCCACCGCTTGGCCCAACCCCAATTTTCCGTCGGCCTTTATGATGGCGTTGACGCGAGGGTCATTTTCAAACCAGCGTTTCGCTTCAGCGCTGTTTTCTGCGTGGCCAAATTTTTTCGCCCATCGTGATGTAAACTGCGTTGCGCCGCGCCATTTTCCCTCTGGCGCTTCACGGACAAACTGGATGGCGAAGACTTTATAACCCCGGTTTGTGGTGAACAGGCCATCGACGATGACTTGTTTGCCGCAAAAGTCGATAAGTTCCTCGACGGCGCCGGCAAAGGACACACGGTTTTTAAGCGGTAAAACCAGCACGTCCTTTTTGTCCAGTAAGCCCAGTTGCCGGTTTCCATCCCCGCATTTGGCCGGGCAGTCGCCGTTCAATTCGCACAGGATATCGACGACCTTGGCTTCAAATCGCGCGACTTTTTCCTCGGGCAACCCCCATTCCTCGGCGGCGTTGGCGGCGCCGAGAGAGGTCCACATCAGGACGCATACCGATAGCGTGAAAATTTGTTTCATGAGCTTAATTTCCAAAAGCCTAATTACCAAAGGGTTGAATACCGTATTCGTCGTGGGTCTTTTTAACGATCCCCTCATCCAGCAACACAGAGGCGACCAGAAGATATTTGATGCCGTCGCGCTCATATAGATCGCCATCGACGGCGACGCGGTGCGATTGAATTTTCATGATCGTCTGATTGGCGACATTGGTCGTGTCCGACCCGACTTTGAGGACCATATAGATTTGTCCGTCATCGGCCAGAATGCCAACTGGCACGCCGCCTGCGGTGCACCATAACGCGCATTGATGATGCGCCGAGCCCTCGGGATACATGATTTCGGTGATGTAGCACCAACTGTCGATGACTTCGCCGGTAATTTTGACGCGCTTGCTTGCAGCGGCGTCAGCGGGTGTGGTGGAAAAGGCGATAATCGCCATCAGAAGGGCGGTAAACACAGGGGCTAGAAAGAACCGTTGCATGATCGGGCGCCTGAAATTGTGGTTTTGGCTCCTTAGCCGGGCCGATGACCACATCTTCCATCAGGGCCGCCTGCGGGTGCAACTAACATTATGTAAAGTTTTTGTGAGTGCGGGATTGGAGGAACCCCGATGCACCTCCGGCATCCCGCCGTCGCACTGATCAACCGGGTCTCCTTGGTCAATCAGCGGGTTTGTGAAATTCAATGACGTTCCCGTCGGGATCCCGGATAAAAAGGAACGTTACGCCGTTCGGGAGCGCCACCGTTTCGGTAATTGTGATTTCAAGGTCCGTAAGCTGCCGTCGAACGGCGTCGATGTCATTGATCTCGAGCGCAATATGAGTAAACCCCGTATGCTTTTCAGGTAAATCCATGAGGACGTTGGTCTTGGAGGCGTCTGACGTGGCGTTCAGGATAAAATTGATATTAACCCCGGATGGGTGTTTCATAACGGCGACCGGTTCCGGTCCGATGGGGCCAATTATGAATTTGAATCCAATTTTTTCATAAAAGACTCTCGCCGTTTCCAGACTGCGAACCCGAAGTCCGACGTGATTAATCCCCGTAATCTGTTTCATTGGGGCGCCTCTTGTTTTTGTGTTTCGCGTTGGAACATGGCGTGAATGATCGCTTTGGCGGCCTTATTGAAACTTAACAACGCCCGTGGCCGAAACCTGACCGTCGGGACGGAGGGACCATGTTTCGCATCCATCCCCGATTGTTTTGCCGGCGACCGTAAAAGTTTCATGCCCAAAGAGCGGCGCGCGCGCCTGAAAGGTGTATCCGGTCGGCGTCTTGTCTGGATTATTCCCCATGGCCAGTTCCATCAGGAAGGTGGCGATCAGGGGGCCATGGACGATTAAGCCCGGATAGCCTTCGACTTCCGTCACATATTTGTAATCATAATGAATGCGATGACCGTTAAAGGTACAGGCGGAATAGCGGAACAGCATGACGGGATCGGGCGTTATGACTTGGGAATAGTCAAACGCCGGTGGGGGCGCCGCGCTGGGCTTGGTCTCCGGTGTTTTGGTCGTTTTGGCGGGTGGGTCGCCGCGGTAGATAAAGTCGTGCTCTTCTTCAATCGCCAGCCCGTTTTCGCCGCTGAACCGGTTGGAGACCGTGCAGATCACCAGGGGGCCGTCGCGTCCTTGTTTGATGGCCACGGCGATAATCTTCGCTTCCTTGCGCGCCATTTCACCCAGCCGCAAAGGTTGGTGGTAGACCGCCCGAAAGCCGCCAAACACACGGCGCGGCAAGGGAACGGGCGGCATGAAATCGCCGCGTTTCGGGTGACCATCGGGGCCAATCTCCGATTGTCGGACACGAGGTTTGAAGAAACACCAATGATCCATGGGGCGCATGAGATCGCCGTCCCGGGGGATGTCCGGCTTGTCCAGCAGCGCGGCCAGACCCTGAACGCGCCCGGCGCTCACGCGCTCCTCAAAAATTTCGGTCTTTCCGACCCACGCCTTCAATGCTTCCAGATCGTCCGTCATAACGGTGTGACTCCACCCGTAATACCTTGCCCAGCGACGTATTCGCCAGTCTTTGACTGTGGGGGTAGTGCACAGGACCGGGGCCGAGAATTCAAGCCGAAATATACTGGTGAATTAATCATTCGTCGCGCATACGCATTGTGCAAAATTACCAGTATGATTAAGGCTATCGCAGAGACAAAACCCTGAAAGGCGCTTATTGGGAATGAAGGAATGCAGCAAGTCGGTCATGCGGCGCTTGAATGAGCCGAATTTCATTACGCGTTATTTTTGTGGAGAGGGGGTGGATATTGGCGGCGCGCCAGACCCGCTCTCCATGTATGCGGAGTTGTTTCCGATGATGCGGAGCGTACGGGTCTGGGATCTCAAGGATGGCGATGCGCAGTATATGGCCGGGGTGAATGACGAGACCTATGATTTTGTTCATTCCAGCCATTGTCTGGAACATATCGTCGATCCGGAGATAGGGCTGCGAAACTGGTTTCGAATTCTCAAGCCGGGCGGGCATCTGGTCGTGACCGTGCCAGACGAAGATTTGTACGAGCAAGGCGTGTTTCCGAGCACCAACAATGCGGACCATAAATGGACTTTCACCATTTTTAAAACCAAATCCTGGAGCACGGCGTCGCGTAATCTGGTGGAGCTTCTCGCCACGCTTGGCGGTGAGGCGGATATCTTGAAGCTGGAACTGTTGCACTGGACCCACCGATTTGGCCTGCCGCGGTTCGACCAGACCTTAACGCCGGTCGGGGAGGCGGGCATTGAGTTCGTCATTCGCAAGCGCCCTGCCGATGAGGTGGCGTATGGGGGCCGAAAGCCGCTTCCTGGAAAAATGCCGGACAATGCGTTTCGCTTGCTGACGGGCTTGCGACCGCCGACCCAGGGTCAATGACGGATCTTGCGTCTGATCGGGTTCTGAAGCGGGCGTTGGGGGCGCATCGCGCCGGCCGGCTGGATGAAGCGGAAATCGCCTATGTTGAACTTCTTCAGATGGCGCCAAAAC
>JAESSL010000031.1 GCA_016764135.1 Alphaproteobacteria bacterium | reverse complement strand
TTATTCGCGTCTTCCAGCGTCGCCTGGGCCTTCGATTCGGCCTCGCTCTCTCCGGCGCGGGCGGCGGTAATTGTCTCGGCTTCCTGACCCAGACGGGCAATGGCGGCGTTTGCGTCGCCCGCCAGTGACGTTTCGCGCTCGATATCGCCGGCGATCTGGGTTAGACGGTTGGCGATATCCCGCTGGGCGTCGACAATGCGGGTTTCTTCGCGTTCCAGTTCGCCGCGCGCCAGAAGCAAGCGTTGCAATTCCGCCGCCGCTTCGGCTTCGCGTTGGCGAAGGTCCGGTAAGGCCGCTGCGGCTGTCGCCTGCGCCGTGGCGGCGCTGGCGGCGGTTCTGGTATAGGACCCGACGGTCCCTTCCGCGATATGCAATTGCTCCCGAGCGGCGTGCAACGCCTGGACCGCTTTTTCGCGGCGTTGATGAAGCAGCATGGCTTCATGGCGGCGAATTTGCTTGGATAACCGACGGTATCGCGCGGCCTGCCGCACCTGACGCCGCAGGCCCTGATACTGTCCGTCCAGCGCGCCAATCACATCGTCGAGGCGCTCCAGATTTGTCTCCGCCGCGCGCAAGCGCAATTCGGCTTCGTGTCGGCGGGAGTGTAACCCTTGATGCCGGCGGCTTCTTCCAGAAGCGATCGGCGTTCGGTTGGTTTTGCGCCAATCAGCGCGCCAATGCGGCCCTGACTGACCATCGCGGTTGAATGGGCGCCGGTCGCCATATCGGCGAACAAAAGCTGGACGTCGCGCGCCCGGGTCTCCTTGCCGTTAATACGATAGGTTGAGCCGGAGCCCCGGCCGATCTTACGGCTGACTTCAATCTCGTCACCGTCATTGTAGGCGGCGGGCGCGTTGCGCAGGGCGTTGTCGATGTGGAGAACAACTTCTGCGGAATTGCGCTGAGGACGATGCGCGGTGCCGCCAAAAATGACGTCGTCCATTTCGCCGCCGCGCATGTTCTTGGCCGAGGTTTCGCCCATGACCCAGCGCAAGGCTTCCACGACATTTGATTTGCCGCAGCCATTGGGACCAATGACCCCTGTTAACCCGTCTTCGATCTGTAGCTCGGTGTGATCGACGAAGGATTTAAAGCCCGTTACGCGAAGTTTGCTAAAATGCACCCGTTCGGAACCTCTGGATCGCTGTCACCCGCAACCCTGTCGATACAGGTAGGCGGCGAGATCGAGCGAATTAATTCGCGACTTTCTTCAGGGCCTCGTCAAACGCTTCCAACGGTTGAGCCCCGACAATTGTTTCCTGCCCATTTGGGCCCGTAATAATGAATGTCGGCGTTGAAACCACGTTGTATTTTTGCGTTCCATCAAGACGATATTCAACAATTCCGTCTATCAGCGCCTTGTCATCCAGACAAGCCTGATAATCCGATTCGCTCAACCCGCCAAGCTTTCCGATACGTGTCAGCGCTTTTTTGGGGTTTGCGGATGCGCCCCATTGCGGTTGCTTTTCGAACAAAACGTCCAGGAAATTGAAATACTGCTTCGGCGGGCCACACCGCGCCAGAACCGACGCCATCAACGCCGTCCGGTCAAAGGGGAAATCGCGAAACACCAGCCGCGCTTTGCCAGTGTCGATATATTTTTTCTTGAGCGCCGGCAGGATTTCCGTGTGGAATGTCCGGCAATGCGGGCATGTCATCGAGGAATAGTCGATGATTTCAATCGGCGCCGCCGGGTCGCCCATTATTCTGTCTTTGAGGGCGTCCGCCGTCGTGGGCGGTTTGGCCATCGCGGCGTGGACGCCAATCAACGCCAGGGTGGCTATAAAAATCGATACGAAACGCGCCATTAAAATCTCCAGTTTTCCTCAGAAAGCAACATCCGCAGAGGTGCCTTTACAGGGAGTATAGGGGGGTGATTATGGCGGGATCAAGGCGAGATCGGGCTCGTAATTAGCCGCGCCTGATTATCTCAGTCCTTATCAGAATTCTCGCTGTCTCGCGTCAGAATAGCGGCGCCGATTCGCGCCAGGGACGCGCGGAGCTCGGGGTCTTCAACACGGGAGAGAAGATCATCCAACCCAGTTTTCTGGCGTTGGCTCAATGGCGTCGGCGGTGGTTCGGTCACGTTTTCGGACAGGGAAGTCGGCGGCGGCGAATGGATCAAACGCAATTTTTCAACGGCGCGATACCCGAAATGGCCGTTGATGCGTTCCAGAATCAAAGGCTCCAGATGCTGTAGCTCGGTTGCGGCGCCGCCATAAACGCGAATATGCAAGGTGCCGCCGCTGCGTTCGCGCCGGGGATGCGCCAACCGTTCCGGCTGGCACGACGCCGCCAGTTCAGGTCCGACGATTCGCGCCCAGTCACTAATCAGGCCCCCCTCCGCAAGACCACGTTTACCAAAGGTTTTTTTTGTTATGTCGGGAATATTGGCCGCCAACGCCCGCGGGCCGCCGCCGCGCCGCGCGTCCTTGAACGAGGGTTTCGCGCCCTTTGATTTGTCTGTGCCCTTGGTCGCCATTGGTCGCCCTTGTTTGTCTTGGGTGTTTGTCATAGCGCGCATTTTTAATGCGGCTGTTGTTTGCGTCGCGCTATTGCGCCGAATCGATATAAGTATGCCCTATGAAACAGGTTGAAAATAGTGGGCGTGACGAAAACGCCGTGATTCCATCCGTGGCGATGCTGTCGTGGTATGACAGGCATCGCCGGGTGATGCCCTGGCGGGCGGCTTCGGGNGCNACNTCGGACCCGTATNGTGTCTGGCTGAGTGAAATCATGCTGCAGCAAACAACCGTGGCCACGGTNGGACCCTATTTCGAGCGGTTTNTGGCGCGTTGGCCGCATGTTGAAGACCTCGCCGCCGCTGCGCTGGATGAGGTGCTGCACGCGTGGCAGGGCTTGGGATATTATGCGCGCGCCCGAAACATGCATAAATGCGCGCGTCTTGTCGCGACTGAATTCGGCGGGCGGTTTCCCGATACGGAATCGGCGTTGCGGGAATTGCCAGGCATCGGGCAATACACCTCGGCTGCGATCGCGTCCATCGCGTTTGGGCGCCGCGCCGTGGTTGTGGACGGGAATGTCGAGCGCGTGATGGCGCGCTATTTCGCGGTTGAAGACCCACTGCCCAAAATAAAACCGCGCCTGTATGAATTTGCGGATCAGCTCACCCCGGCCTTACGGGCTGGCGACTATGCGCAGGCGGTGATGGATCTGGGCGCGACGATTTGTACGCCGCGTTCGCCAAAATGCCTGCTTTGTCCGCTATCCGACGGATGCCGGGGTCGGGCCATCGCCGACACATTGCCGCGTCGTGCGCCCAAGGCTGTAAAACCGACCCGCCGGGGCGCGGTGTTCTGGTTGACGCGGCCGGACGGCGCCGTCTTGCTGCGCCGTCGACCGGAATCGGGATTGCTCGGTGGGATGATGGAGACGCCGTCATCCCCCTGGGACGAGAGTCCCGCGCCGGAGGGACCGGCGGCGTGGCGCCATGCGCCGGTCAAAGCCCGAAAGCGTCGCCGCGTGCCAGGCGTTGTCCGGCACGGTTTTACGCATTTTCATCTGGAACTCGTGGTCTTCGAAGGGCGCGCGACCGCAAGGACTGTCGCACCGTCGGATTCACTTTGGTGTCCGCTTGATGAGTTGGACAAACATGCGCTACCGACCCTGATGCGCAAGGTCGTCGCCCATGTTCAGGCCGATCTCGCCAAGGATACTGGATAGGCTCTAGTGCATTTCCTTGCGTAATTGGGTGCGTAGATTGTCGATGGGGACGGTTTGTCCTTCGACGTTATAACACCAGAACGACCAGCCATTGCAGCTTGGCGCGCCTTGCACCGCCGCGCCGACCTGATGGATCGAGCCTTGATGGTCCGCGGAAATCACCGTGCCGTCGGCCCGGACCTTGGCGGACCATTTTCGGCACGGGCTGGTGAGCACGTCGCCCGTATTCAAAAGCCCGCGTTCGACCAACCAGCCAAAGGGCACGCGTGGCGCGCGTCGCTTCGACGGCGTTTCGATAAGCGAGACTTCCTCGACCGGGCGGGTGCGGCGCAGGCGCTGTTTGGCGGCGCTGATGTAGGACGGGTCCCGTTCGATGCCAATGAAATGGCGATGCAGTTTCTTGGCCACGGCGCCGGTGGTGCCGGTGCCAAAGAACGGGTCAAGAATGACATCGCCCTTGTTGGTTGAGGACAGGATGACGCGATGCAGGAGCGCTTCGGGTTTCTGTGTCGGATGAACCTTCTGTCCCGCGCTGTCTTTCAAACGTTCATGGCCCGTGCAAATTGGCATTATCCAATCACTGCGCATCTGTAAATCTTCGTTCAACGCCTTCATGGCTTCGTAATTGAAGGTGTTGCGGGCATCTTTGGATTTGGAGCACCAGAGCATTGTTTCATGCGCATTGGTGAAACGCGTGCCGCGAAAGTTTGGCATTGGATTGGTTTTGACCCAGATGATGTCGTTCAAAACCCAGAAATCCAGATCCTGCAGGATGGCGCCGACTCTGAAAATGTTGTGATAGCTGCCGATAACCCAGATCGCGCCGTCTTTTTTGAGGATGCGTCGGGCGGCGCTGAGCCATGCATGGGTGAACCGGTCATAGGCTGCGAAACCGTCGAATTTATCCCATTCTTCAGTAACGCCGTGGACTTTTGTGTTGTTGGGCCGGTGTAGCTCTCCCGACAATTGAAGATTATACGGAGGATCGGCAAATACCAGATCAACTGATTCGGCTGGCAAGGCGTTCATTTGTTCAATGCAATCGCCGACAAGAATACTGTCGAGCGGCAGTTTTTCCGGGTTTTGTTTTGTTTGTTTCATGCGCGGATACTGATTCGCGCGATTCAACCCGTCAATACTACAATTTTGCCTACTATATGTTGTGGTTTTACTTGAGTAGCGCCGCTATGGGTTTGAAACTGCGGCGATGATGCTCCGTCACGCCCAACTGTAACAGCGCAGCGCGGTGTTCTGCGGTGCCGTATCCGGCGTTTCGAGACCAGCCAAATCCCGGGTGCAGGATGCCTAGATCCGACATGATGCGGTCGCGGGTGACTTTTGCAATTATGGACGCTGCTGCGATGGACAGGGAAATCTGATCGCCCTTTACGACGGTTTGCATCGCGCAAGAGAGGGGCGGCGCCCTGTTGCCGTCGATCAGGGCGACGTCGGGTCGCTCGTTAAGGTTTTCGACGGCGCGGGCCATCGCCGTCATCGTTGCCGCCAGGATGTTGTTTTGGTCGATTTCCGCGACGCTCGATTGTCCGACGCCAATGTCAATCTGACCGGCGACCTCTTGCTCCTTAAGCAGAATGAAGAGCGCTTCCCGTTTTTTTGCGCTCAGTTTTTTGGAATCATCCAGCCCATCGCGCAGCGCCTCGAGCAGGTCAGGGCGGTTCAGCACGACAGCCGATGCGACAACGGGGCCAGCCCACGGGCCTCGCCCGGCCTCGTCAATCCCGGCGACGCGCCCGGAAAATTCGAATTCCAGATGAAAGTCAGGCATCCTGTTTCGCGTCGCCTTCCGTCTCTTTGGGAGGCTTTCTCTCAGTCGACGCCGTATCTGGTTGGTGTTCGATCAACAATGTCGCGTCTTCGGACTTTTCCAGTACGCTTTCAGGCGGCGGTTCGACAGCTTTGTCACGGTGGCGCAGGTTTCTTGTGTATTTCGCCGCCGCGACGGTCTGGGCGGCGAGGTTTATGGAGGCGCGCCGCGTGAAGCGCCATTCCTTGAAATAGATCAACCGCAACAAATCTCCAAGGTGCTCGGTGCGTATCGCGGCGCGGTGATGTAATCGTCGCGCGCTCGCCAACCAGAGCGGTCCGGTCATCAGGGAGAGAACCGTCACCGCGACCACCAGTTTGTATATGTCGGAATCGATCACGCCGCGATCAATCGCCGCCGCGCCGAGCACAAACGAAAATTCGCCCAACTGCGCCAGGATCAGGCTCGACAAAAAGGCGCGGCGCCAAGGCTCGCCCAGAAATCGCAATATGCCGGTGTTCAAGGCGGTTTTGAATACCGATACGAGGAACCATAAAACCAGAACAAGACCAAGATTTTCCCACAGGAAGGCGAGGTCTATGAGCAGCCCGATCGAGAGGAAAAACACCATGAGCAGGACGCTCTGTATGGGATGGGCGCTTTCCCGCACGATCTGGCGCTGCGCGCTGCTGTTGACGATCAGCCCGGCGATAAAAGCGCCGAACGCTGGCGTCAGGCCCAGCAGGCCGCTCACCGCCGCACAGGCGAAACACCAGGTTAGCGCCGCGACCGGCGTTAAATCCATGCCGCCGACCATCGTCGATGCAAACGGCAAGTTGATGCGCCGACGCTTGCTGAGATAAACGGTTGCGGCCGTCAGGAATACGATTGAGGCGATAATTTTAAAAATGACGGCGACCTGGAATCCTTCTCCGGCCAGTGCGCCCACAATAAGCAGCATGGGCGCAACCGCCAGATCCTGTGCGACCAATATGCCGACCGTAATGCGCCCGACCCTCGTGCGGAGTTCGCCAACGTCTTCCAGCATGCGAATGGCGACCGCCGTGCTGCTCAACGCCAGCACGAACCCGAAAAAGACGGCGTGCGAGGCGGGCCAGTCGAAAAACCGCGTGACCGCCAATAACACCACGACGCTGACGACGGTTTGCGTCACCGTGGTGAACACCGCTATTCGCCAGCCGCGTCGGAAATTTCGCAGCGAAAGCTCCATGCCGACGAAATACAACAGCATCAACACGCCAAGTTCCGCCAGAAAGCCAACCTGCGTGCGGTCGGTGATCAGGCCGATTCCCGAGGG
The DNA here is from genome assembly GCA_016764135.1 of Alphaproteobacteria bacterium. GTDB lineage: Bacteria > Pseudomonadota > Alphaproteobacteria > UBA8366 > JABJJH01. Next base: position 1,609 of record JAESSL010000031.1, on the reverse strand, counting down.
CCCGAGCAAGATTCCCGCGAGGATGTATCCAGCGATGGCGGGTTGGCCAAATCGGCGCATCAGGGTGCCGCAGAGAGTCGCTGCGCACGCCACGACGGCGATGCCGGTCAGGTCAAATCCAGTTTCCATAAAAAAGAGTGTACCATGCGACGCGCCTGAAGCGCATCGGTCCGGACGTTAAAAAAGAGCTAATTGATCGCCGGGTCTCGGCGGTGGGGCGAATTTTTCGCAGTCCAGCTCCCGCCAGCGCGCGTTCAGCCCCAGACGTTTTTGCGCCATGTCAAAACGTCGCTTCAACAATGCGGCGTACGGGCCCGTTCCCGACATGCGCGACCCCCAGCCCGAACGGTAGTCGGCGCCGCCGCGCGTATCGCGAACCAGCGACATGACATGGTTGGCGCGGTCGGGAAAATTAGCGTGCAGCCATTCAACAAACAGATCGCGAATTTCCAACGGCAAACGCAGTAGAATGTATCCGGCGCCCGTCGCGCCTGCGGTGTGCGCCGCGTCCAGAATTGCTTCCAGCTCGCTATCATTCAGCGCCGGGATCATGGGCGCGGCCAGTACTGCGGTAGGAACCCCCGCTTTGGACAGCGCGGCGATGGCGTCGATGCGCTTTTGCGGCGATGGCGCTCGCGGTTCCATCTTCCGCGCAATCGTACGGTCCAGTGTGGTGACGGAAATGGAGACTTGCGCCAGACCCTGCGCCGCCATGGGCTGAATGATGTCGAGGTCGCGCACCACCAGAGGGGATTTGGTGACGATCGAGAAGGGGTGTTTGAAGTCGGCCAGTACCTGCAGGATTCGCCGGGTCAGTTTCTCGCTGCGTTCAACGGGCTGATAGGGGTCCGTGTTGGTGCCCAACGCCAACGTTGCGGGAACGTAGCCGGGTTTCCGAAGTTCCTCGGCCAGTAATTCCGGCGCGTTGGGCTTGTGGAATAATTTGGTTTCAAAATCCATGCCGGGCGAGAGGCCATAATAGGCGTGGGTCGGCCGGGCGAAGCAGTAAATGCAGCCATGTTCACAACCACGATAGGGATTGATAGATCGGTCGAAAGGCACGTCAGGCGATTTGTTGCGAGCGATAATGCGCTTTGCATTATCGACGCTTAATGTCGTTCGGGGCGCTTGTGCGGGGTCGGTATCGATTAATTCCGGTGATGGGGTGAAATCCCACCCATCATGAATTGCGACGCGCTCTTGCGCCTCGAACCGGCCGGTGCGGTTGCTGACGGCGCCGCGACCTTTTCGCGGACGATTGGGAAGAACATCAAGCATTTGCATAGGATATAGAACAAAAAGAGAACATTCAAGCGCGACGTTAAAATGCGAAGAGTTGCCGGAAAACGCGCCTTCCTTCATAAAGGGCGCGCCATGGGAACATTAAGCGTCATCATTCCAACTTTGAACGCAGCGGACGGATTGCGCCGCAGTCTGCCGCCCTTGGCGGAATTCGAGAGCCTGGACCTGCTGCGAGAGTTAATTTTGGTCGATGGCGGGTCAAGCGACAACACGCTGGCGATTGGCGCGGCGGCGGGCGCCAAGATCATTGCTGCGGACCGGGGCCGTGGCGTGCAGCTTGCGGCGGGCGCGGCCGCGGCGAGCGGCG
>JAESSL010000030.1 GCA_016764135.1 Alphaproteobacteria bacterium | reverse complement strand
CTGCACCAGAAAGCAGGCATGACAAACTTTAGTGCGCAATGGATAGGACCGCTCGTCGTCGATTGTGTCCAAATCGACAACATAGGAATTTGCTGGCGGCATCGTACCCAGGTCAACAAAGGTATGTTTCAAAAGAGCGCCGCAACTCCGACAGGCGTGACGTTCAAATTTACTCATTAATTTTTCCGTTTTGATGATGTTCGATTTGTAACGCCGTCTTCCACCAGTCCAGTGTATTCGAAAGTCCGGCATTCAGATCATAGTCAGGCGTAAAGCCCACTTCATCTGTCAGGCGTCGAACGTCGGCGACGAGATGCGGTGGGTCATCGACGCGACGAGGCAGTGCGCCAACTTTCAATAAATCAGGACGTCCCGCCAGAACAGAAAGCCGCCTCGCGACATCTTCACTCGTATGCCGCTTGCCTGTGGCAATATTAACAGCCCCCTCTACGGGACTGAAAAGCAGGGCGGCTAATGCAGCGCCAACATCCCGCACATCCATAAAGTCCCGAATTACGTCGCCGGGCCCAATCTCCGCGTCTTTCCCTGCAAGGAGCGCCTGACTTACAGATGGCACGAGTCTCTGCGGCGCCTCGCCAGGTCCATAGGGAAAAAAGATACGTCCCCATGCCCAACTCAGGTTTTGCGCCACCAACGGAATTTGATTAAATAGCTTTACGCGCGCACGACCGTAAGGTGTTTCCGCACTATTCGACGTCATGTCTTCGCGGCACCGCCCTGTCACGAGGGATGGATCAGACCAATCATACTCTGCGCACGTTCCGGCAATTACAAACCGCCGCCCGCCCGCCTTTCGAAAAGCTGAAATCAACTCGATTGAAGCGCCAACCCACGCCTCATTTTCCGTCGCTGTCCAATAATATCCGTGTTTAGTCACCCAAGCGAGATGAAGCAGCACATCCGGCGCGACGGTTTCCATAATTGCCCGGCAATCATCAAAATTCAATAAATCGGACTGATGCAATGTAACGGCGGAATATTCGTCGCCCAGAAAGCCCGATACAGCATTGACCGGTTTGCTCGTTACGCCGTGGACGTCATGGCCCGCTTCCAGCAAGGGAGCCACCACTTGACGCCCCACAAACCCTAAAGCGCCCGTAATAAGGACTTTTGCCATCCGACTCTAAATTTTGTTCTCAGAAAACAACACAAACCCAAGCGCCCGACAATCACAATTCCGGTGCGCCCTTAGCATCAATTTAAATGTCTTAACTCTGATTCGGCCCCTTTGCAAACAGCCACACCCGCGTGTATGTAGAGGCAAGATAAAAGGCCTAACGCCAATTTTCTGAATTAACCGTCAGTAAACAACTGACAAACGTTTTGATCCCCCCGCCTATATTCCTCAATATCCATTCATAGAGGCGCGGCTCCTTCATTTCACATTATATTTGGCCGCCGCACGCGTTGTATTTATACCGGATAGATAAAGTTTTGCTATTTTTGCGTCCGTCTCTCGATATAACTAACGGCCCCCCTCCTTAACTGGACGGACTATATTTAGACTATGTATATTCAAAGACTTTTTAAATGCCATTCCAGCGCGTCATCTATATTCCCTTGGAATACGATTCTTCCTTTAGAGAGCACGAGACCATTTGTACAAAGGCTTCTTATAAGTTGGGTATTGTGACTTGCCAAAACCAACGCTTTGCTTGATTCGACCAACTTATTCATTCTTTCGCTTATTTTTTTCCGAAATCTCTCGTCTCCGGCGCCCAGCCACTCATCTAAAAGCAAAATGTCGGGATCAACCATCGTTGAGATAGAAAAAGCTAAACGTAATCTCATACCAGAAGAGTACGTCGATAACGTATCTCCAATAGCATCATGAAGTTCAGAAAATTCAACAATTTCAGGAATCAGGTTTTTAATCTCTTTCAGGCTCATCCTCATTTGCAGGCCCCTCATGTATATATTTTCGAGACCTGTCGCTTCCTGATTCATTCCAAGTGAGATATCAAACAACCCTTTGGCTGTGCCATTAACATGCAACTCGCCTTCTGTCGGTTGATATATGCCGGCGAGCAATCGAAGGAGAGTACTTTTTCCTGCGCCATTCAGACCCAGAACGCCCAAACGCTCCCCAGGCTGCACTGTGAATGTAATGTCATCCAAAATTGTAATAATTTTTCGACGCGATCGAGACAAATACATGTCAGATAAAAAACTCAGCGGATTGGTTAGAAGCTGGCGATCTTTTGCCTTTATCGACGGCACTTGGAACCGCATATTCTTTACTTCAATCAAAGGCTGCCGCGCTTTATTTTCAGACGCACCCTCAGCTACTATATCCATAACGCAACTTGTCCAGAATAACGTTTAAAGTAATATCGCGCCAAAAAAACGCCAGAAAAGGTAATTGAAAGTACGACAATCCAGCTAAGCGGCTGTATAGGGTTATTCAGCAGCGGCGCTCGAATTAGCTCTAAAAAATGATAGAAAGGATAGTAGACCAAGAACACGCCTAAAATGCCGCCCCTCCCCTGCTCTCCCACCATCCAGATAATCGGCGTCACAAGAAATGCAATCCGCATCACGGCCTGCGTTACTTCCACCAAGTCACGATAGCGAGCGCCTATAATTCCAAAAAGGACAGCGAGCCAGACCCCATTCGCAAAAAGCAAGAAAAGGCCAATCAGGCTTACCAGCGCATATACTGTTACGGGAATGTGGAAAATTAAAAATACCACCCCGATAATAATAATCTGATGAACGAAATGAAATACCGTCGTTGTAACATCCACAAACACAACGTCTAATAAATTCATGCCCCCTTGCAAGATTTGAGCCCGAGACCGCTGAAATACTGTCGTACTGCCGTTAACGAAACCCGAAACCAGTGTCCAAACGACAAGGCCAATTGTCAGATGGGGAATAAAAACTTCCGCTTTAGCGCCACTAATTTGAGAAAACAATAATCCGAGCGTCAGAACAAACAAAGACGGCCCCACAACAATCCAAAGCGGGCCGATAAATGTTCTGCGATAGCGAACAAGAAATTGCAGCCAGGTCTGAAATATGAGTGACGTTATATGGTTCATACGTTTTCTACCGAAGATATATAAATATACATATCAACCTGATTTCGTTCATCATAACGAGGACATCGCAGAGACCCCAAGCCCACCAATTTTCCGCCACATCGCTCCGTTGAGAACCTGAGATTCGGAAAAATATATCAAAATGAATGTCGGACGAATCTGTTAATGCAACAGGTTCTATCTTACAAAATTTGAATGTACTCGCAAGATTTGACTTCGAGCAAAACGACTCGCCAAAGTTTTCGATGAAAATAAAAATACTTTAATTCCAACCATATAACAGCACGTTATTTGAAATAACATTCGACATGGGACTTTAGAAGGGGAATTCAGCACATCCTACCCAAATATTCAAATTCGAATACCAGTTATTATAGAAACATTAACACGCTGTTTATTCGCGAATATTTAAAATACTCGAATCCATTAATTATTTTAGAAAGTATATATTTATGCCGCGCGCTATTGTTGCGTTTACTTCCGCATCCTGTAATTTGAGCTCTAGGTATAGAATATTACATTCGTCGTTCTATTCTATTCACAAAGATAAAATAAATTAAGATCCAAAATGATCACACGCAGAAGCGATGAGCAGTAAACCGATCTTGGTTTGTGGAGCGGGCTCGATTGGCCGTCGCCATATCGAAAACCTCAAATTACTCGGCGCCGACGTTTCCGTCTGGCGATCCCGACCTGCCTATGCTTCGGACTTGTCGGCTGAATTCGAAATCCCCGTGTTTACCGATATTGACGTCGCGTTGTCGCAATGCAGGGCTGTCGTCGTCGCGACTTCGACAGACCAACACATGCCCATCGCGCTAAAAGCCGCAGCCAAGGGCTTGGATATTTATCTCGAAAAACCAATTTCACATAGCATAGACGGTATCAGCGACCTGATAGGTTTGTCGAAAAATGTAGTGGTTGAAATTGGATGCCAACTTAGAGCGCACCCGACGCTAAATGTTTTATCCAGGTTGATCGCCAAGCGAAAACAAAACGGCGAAAACCTTTTAAGTTACCGCTTTTGCATGGGCCAGCGCTTAGACGCGTGGCGTCCTGGCGTCAATTACCAAAATGGTTATAGCGCGGACACGACCCGCGGCGGCGGCGCGCTTTTTGATTTAATCCATCAAGTTGACCTGGCTCAGTGGATTATCGGCCCAATGCATTCTGTGACGGCTGAATTATCCTCATACAGCAACATGAACATTCGGGCGGATGATCTCGCCAATATGCTGATAACTCACAAAGACGGGCTGATCGGACATATCCAAGTAGATATGCTGTCACCTGTCCTTCGCTGTGATCTAGAAATTATTACGACAGCGCGAATTTATCGATGGGATCTCAAAAGTGGTCAGTTAAGTGAAGAAACGCCAAAAGGAAATTCTATCGTTGATCAAGTTGAGGACGGGTTTGAACGAAACACCATGTTCAAAACAATCATGCAGCACTACTTATGCAGAATAGAAGACCATAATTTGGAGCCCCTCTGCTCTCTTGAAGATGGCGTCGCTGCTCTAAACGTGGTTCTCGCAGCACGGGAATCATCCAAGCGTGGGCAACGGATGACAATAAAAGGAATGTCATGACAGGTTTATGTGTAATTTCCGCCCGAGGCGGCAGCAAAGGTCTACCCGGAAAAAACATCCGCCCACTCCTGGGAAAACCAATGATTGTTTGGTCCATTGAGCAAGCTCTGGCGACCCCGGAAATTGACCACGTAGCAGTATCAACCGATAGCGAAGCGATCGCAGAGATATCCCGAAATGCCGGCGCTGACGTTCCTTTTTTACGTCCAGACCATTTGTCCACATCCGAGGCAGGAAAATTTGATGTCTGGAAACATGCATTAAGCGCATTCGAAAATCATTACGGCGAGAAATTTGAATTTTTTCTCGATTTGGACTGCACAGGCCCGCTTCGTGATATTGCTGATATTTCAAATATCGTTGGCATGTTCCGAGAACGAAGAAAAACTGGTGCGGATGGCGTGTTCACCGTTTGCGAGGCGCGCAAAAACCCCTATTTCAATATGGTCGAGAAAAACGACGAAGGGGCGATGAAAATCAGTAAGACTCTGCCCGGGAGTATCGTTCGTCGCCAAGACGCCCCTGATGTTTTTGAACATGTCGCCAGCATATATATTATGGACCCAGCTTATATTCGCACATCTGAGTATATGCTGGATGGTCATATGGAGGGCTATGATATAGGCGTTGAAAAAAGCCTCGATGTCGATTCGGAACTGGATTTTCTCCTGATTGAATTTTTAATGACCCGAAAACTGGGAATTTCGTCGTGAAGACAACTTCCGATATCAAAGGAAAGAAAGTTCTTCTCGTTGGGTCAACAGGGATATTGGGAAAGACCCACGCCAAAATATTGGCGGATTTAGGTTGCGACCTGGTTATCGCTGACCGCCCCGAATCCAACGTATCTGAATTTGCTAAAGAATTGGACGTTCAAGGCCTAACCATGGATGTTCTTAGCGAGAACTCTGTATCTGAAGGGGTTGCTTCAGCTGTTAACTCATTGGGCGGGCTGGATGGCGTCGTTTTTAATGCGGCTGTCACTGGAGAATCCCTGGTCAAATTTGACAACCCATTCCCGGACTTCGATGACTACCCCCTGGATCTGTGGAACAGAGTGATTGATGTTAATCTCACAGGAGCATTTTTAGTCGCGAGAGAAACCGGGCCTGCTCTTCGAAAAGACGGCGGCGGCAGTTTAATTATGGTGTCCAGTATTTACGGTGTTGTCGCGCCGGACCACCGGATTTATGAAGGCCAGCCATTCTCGTCGTTCCCTGGTTATTCCGCCTCAAAAGCTGGAATTATCGGGTTGAGTAAATGGCTTGCGACCCTTTGGGCAATGGATGACGTTCGCGTAAATAACGTTTCACCTGGCGGGGTCTACAATAATCACAGTAAAGAGTTTGATGACGCATATTCCAATCGCACGCCTATGGGCCGAATGGCGAGGCCAGATGATATAACAGGAGCGATAGTCTATTTATTAAGCGATGCTTCTAAATATTTCACGGGGCAAAACATGGTCGTCGATGGTGGTTTGAGTTGCTGGTAAATCTAACTTTTCAAATACTGATGAAAGCCCCTAGGTCATGACATTTCCGCACTGTGAAATCTGTGGCGCAGACGACTGGACGGTGGTCCATGAAGGCCGTATCCGTCGAGGTGGAGCAACCGATTTTATCGAAGGCGGCCGTGTAGGAAGGTGCGCTGGTTGCGGCGTTACTCGTTTAGATGAAGCGTGCTCCGTATCTTCGAGCGCATATGAAAATACGGACTACCGAAGTTTAATGAACCAAGGCGTTGAACCTGAAGACTTTTTCGCTAATCACGACGTAACTCAAATTCACAATCTACGCGGACTTTGGCCGCATTCTTTAAGAGGCAAAACGATTGCGGATATCGGCTGTGGCGCCGGTAGTTTTCTGGATTTTGTCTCAGGCCCTGCAGCGCAATCAATTGCCGTCGAACCAACCGCTAAATTTCACGATTCCCTATCTGAACGTGGTTATAAGGTATATTCTTATGCGCGACAGGTTGCCGACGCAGCGCCGCACAGCGTAGATTTTGTCAGCACGTTCCAAGTCATCGAACATGTCGAAAACCCTGTTCAATTCCTAAAAGACATCAAAGCGATGCTAAAGCCCGACGGGACGTTATTGGTCGCAACGCCCAACCTCGACGACATCTTGATGACAATTTTACCGGAAGAATTCTCACCGTTTTATTATCGCATGGTTCATCGGTGGTATTTCACCATGGATACGTTAATAAAGACGGCAGAACTTGCTGGCTTTGAAATTCAAAGAAAACGCTACTTGCACACCTTTGGTATGGCGAACACCTTAGTTTGGCTTCGTGACAAATTGCCAAAAGGAGATGTACAGCTGAAGGGGATTACAGAGCAAGCAGATGACCTTTGGCGGATATTTTTAGAATCAACCGGACAATCTGACACTATTTATATAACTTTTCGACCGACCTAGAAATATTCTGAGGCAACGGCATTGAGAGTCCCGAACCCTCTAAAGTAATATTTTTTTGTTCAAGATTCTGGAATTCCTGTAATCCAAATGTAACGATCAGACGTTAAGTCGCCCTCTCCATAAACGTCAATAATGCCAATTTATTATTATTACAGCGTCCCAAATTGGAGTTATGTTTAAGATATTCGCTACTATGCCAATTTAACGCGATAATGTGATGAGCAATTGAGTGATTGAGTAATTTCGAACACCTGACGCAAGCAAAATACATGAACGCCAAAAAGACTTTGGAAATTGTAGTAGAGAAGTGCCGCAACGTAATGTTCGGCATCGCAACATTCAGTTTGTTCATCAATTTCCTGATGCTGACAGCGCCAATATACATGCTGCAGGTCTTTGACCGGGTGATGGCCAGCCGGAGTGTTGAAACACTCCTGCTTCTAACCTTCATCGCAATGGCCGCGCTCGTAGTGCTGGGCTGCCTTGAATTGGTGCGGACCATCGTTTTTATCAAAGTGAGTCGCTGGATTGAACGACAGGTTGGTGGCGCTATCTTAACCGGGGCCGTTATTGAAGCGCTCGACCATCAAAGCAACGCGTCGACCCAAGGGTTGCGTGACCTCTCGACTGTCCGGAGTTTTCTGACCGGGCCAGGCATGTTTCCTATTTTGGACGCGCCTTGGGCGCCCATTTTTCTGATCGCCATTTTCCTGTTGCACCCATGGCTTGGGTTACTGGCATTGGTTGGCGCAGCCTTGCTGTTTGCATTCGCATTGGCAAATGACTTTGCAACACGTTCCCCGCTTCAAAAAGCCAACGCTGCGTCTGCGCGCGCCATGAACAAGGCGGAAACCGCGACACGTAACGCTGAGGCCCTGGAAGCAATGGGCATGACCACAGGCGTGGTTCGACAATGGAGCGCAGAAAATGACATTGCCCTTGTCAATCAGTCAAACGCCAGCATCCGGGGCGGCGTCATTACGGCGATGTCAAAGTCCCTTCGCCTCGCGCTACAAGTCGGGATTCTAGGTCTCGGCGCCTATCTCGCCATTGCAGAAGCGTTGACGCCCGGCTCAATGATCGCTGCGTCTATTTTGATGTCCCGCGCATTAGCGCCTGTTGAAAGCATCATTGGGTCCTGGCGCTCCGCCATACTCGCACGGACTGCATATCAACGGTTACGAAATCGATTGAACGATTTCCCGGATCGAGATGTCGCAATGCCGCTACCGACGCCCAAAAGCGTTATCGATGTTGAGGCCTTGAATTTTTCATACGGCGACTCTGACGAACTCACATTATCCGACGTTACGTTCTCGATTCAACCCGGTGAAATCATAGGGCTCGTCGGCCCATCCGCATCCGGAAAGTCGACACTTGCACGGTTGTTAGTCGGCATCGCAAAACCAAGCGCAGGCCACGTACGGTTGGGTGATCGCGAAATTTCCAGCTGGGAACCTTCTGACCGGGGCCGGCACATTGGCTATCTTCCTCAAGATGTCGAATTATTAACTGGTACTGTCCGCGAGAATGTTGCGCGTATGAAAGATGTGGAACCGGATGTTGTTGTCGCCGCCGCAAAAACCGCGGGAGCGCATGAAATGATTATGCGGTTAACGCTCGGCTACGACACGCCAATAGGGGACAATGGCGCGGCTCTGTCGGGAGGACAGCGCCAACGCATTGCCTTGGCCCGGGCCGTATTTGGGCGCCCCGCTTTCCTCATACTTGATGAACCTTCCTCCAATTTGGACGCCAGTGGCGAAGAAGCGTTACTCGCGTCACTTCAAACCTTAAAGACAGCAGGGGCGGCAATCGCTGTGATCGCGCATCGGCCCAGCCTTCTACGAATTGCCGATAAAATCATTGTGTTGGACAAGGGTGAAATTCGCATGATGGGCTCCCCCGAAGAAGTATTTCCACAGGTTACGCGCAACCAACCTGTAAAACCGGCCAAGACAGCATAAACCCATGACACCTGACGAGAAAAACATCGAAAAAAACACCGGCGCAGCGCCGGTAATGTGGGCGGGCGCCGCTGTTGTTATTGCATTTTTCGGACTATTAGGCGGCTGGGCAGCAATTGCGCCGCTACAAAGCGCTGCAATCGCTTCAGGCGTCGTTACGGTCGAATCAAATCAAAAGACCATCAAACATCTGGAAGGCGGCATAATCCGAAAAATATTTGTCACCGACGGAGACATTGTTAAAACAAGACAGATATTAATCGAACTGGATGACACGCAGGCGCGCGCATCGCATCAACGTCTCTTGTCCCAACGTGACGCCGCTTGGGCGCTAGAGGCTCGACTGATTTCGGAACGCGACAGTGCTACATCAATCCAGTTTCGCGATGAATTGTACAAACGTAAAACAAACCCTGAGACTGCTGAAATCATACGCGGTCAAAAAAATATTTTTAAAGCTCGACGCGAAAGCTTGAACGGCCAGGGTAGGATCATGATCCAGCGAAAGGCTCAAATCCAAGAAGAAATCATCGGGCTGAAAGGACAAATCAGAGCAGAAGATGAGCAACTCCGTCTCATCGGCGAGGAAGAAAATGACGTGCGGATATTGGTGAACAAGGGTTTGATGCGTCGCCCCCGTTTGCTTAGCCTAGAACGCCAGGCCGCCGATATTGGCGGCGCCCGAAGCCGAAACATTGCCGCGATCGCCCGCGCTAAACAGCAAATCACCGAATCCGAATTACGCATCGTCGAGTTACGCACATCTCAATTAAACCAGATCGTCGAACAACTCGGAGATGTTCAGGCAGCCTTATTCGATGTGAATGAGCGTATCCACACGACCGAAGACACGCTTGCTCGAACTAAAATTCGCGCGCCTTCGAATGGCGTCATCGTCGGCCTTTCCGTGCATACGCCGGGAGGCGTTATTGCTTCTGGCCAAGCACTCATGAATATCGTTCCAACAGGCTCAGGGTTTGTAATTGACGCACAAATTGATCCCAATGACATCGATGTGGTGCATGCTGGTTTGTCGGCGGAGATACGGCTAACCGCCTATAGCCAACGTAATTTACAGCCGCTTCCAGGTACGGTGATAACAGTATCCGCAGACCGCTTGACCGACGCCCGAACTGGTGCGCCCTATTTTCTGGCTCGCATCGCGTTAACCGCTGAGGCAAATTCATCTTTCGACAAGTCCATGCTTTATCCTGGCATGCAGGCTGAAGTTCTGATTATCACTGGCAAACGTACTGCGCTTGATTATTTCCTGAGACCAATTGGCAGCAGTTTTAACCGAGCTTTTCGCGAAGATTAAACGACCTCAGAACTACTATTTACAGCTATTGGCAAGCGTCCTCCTGCAAATCCGCTTACGGCGAAACTGCGTTGAGTTTGCATTCCCAAAAAATTCCTTCTCTACTGTCGTCCGTGTCGCGTGGTTCATTCCGAATCGGGCCAGACGCTGAGGTGATTGTTCATGCTGGCGGCGTTTCGGGTTCGCAGTTATCGGTTTCAATGGCCGGGNGATTTGTTNACGTCCTGGGCGTTCGAAATGGAAACCCTGATTTTGGGTTGGTACGTGCTGGTGGAGACNGGCTCTGTCACGCTTTTGGCCGCGCTTGGCGCNCTGCAATACCTGGGCACGCTGATTGCGCCGTTATTTGGATTGGCGGGAGACNGGTTAGGACGGCGCGGCGTTCTATGCGTCATGCGCGCCACTTACGCCATACTCGCCACCACGATGATGGGTTTCGGGTTAACCGACGTTTTGACGCCCTATCATGTTTTCGCCATCGTTTTTTTGATGGGGTTGGTTCGGCCCTCCGATCTGGTGATGCGAAATTCGTTGATTGGCGACACTATCCCTCGCCAGAGCCTGATGAGCGCATTGGGGTTTTCTCGCGCCACCCAGGATTCTGCAAAGATCGCCGGGGCGCTAGCCGGGGCCAGTCTCTTATCGGCGCTTGGCATGGGCGTCACTTATGTCGCGATCACCGGGTTTTATCTCGCCAGTCTGGCGTTCACCTTTGGGGTCTCCAAAACGCACCCCCGTCCGGCGCCCGTGGAAAGCGAGGGCGTAACTTTGGCAGCGCCGTCTCCCTGGCGCGATTTACAGGACGGTTTAGCCTATGCCTGGAAAACGCCGAACGTGCGCATGGTCCTGTGGCTGGCGTTTCTGGTGAACCTGACGGCAGTGCCGTTGACGACAGGCCTGTTGCCGTATGTCGTCAAAGAAATTTACCTCATGGACGCCAACGGGTTGGGACGAATCGTGGCGGGATATGCAGGTGGCGCACTGGCCGGATCCTTGCTGCTGGCCTGGGCGGGCGGATTGTGGCGCCCGGCGCTGTTAATGTATCTCTGCGCCGCGTCCTGGTACGGGCTGCTGCTCTGGTTCGGGCAAATCAGCACCTCGGGAATTGGCGCCTGGGCGCTGGCGGGAATCGGCTTTTTCCACAGCGCCACCATGGTGACCATGGGCGTCGCCTTGATCAGCTGGACAGCGCCGCTGTATCGCGGCCGGGTCATGGGGGCCCGCTCCTTCGCCGTTATGGGCGTCCCCATTGGCCTGATGGCCTCTGGCCCCTTCATCGAATCCACAGATTTTCAGACGACATTGTACGTCTATTGCGCCATCGGCATATTCACGATCGCCTGGTTGATGATCAAAACCCGCAAGGAGATTTGACGCCGCACCGGCGAGGTTTTGCAGCCGAAGCCGCAATACGGTATAGGATTCAGGAATTCATTGCATAGGGGAGACGAGCGTCATGGCTGTAGTTGAGACGGAAAAACACGGGCAAATCATGCTGATCCGATTGAATCGACCGGACCGTATGAATGCGCTGGGAACACAACTCCGCGCGGAAATGTGCGAAGCTTTCATCGAGTTTCAGGAAAATGCGGATCTGGAAGTCGCTGTTTTCACCGGAACAGGCCGGGCGTTCTGCGCCGGCGAAGATATGAAAGAATCGCTGGAGCGCGGCGCACCGGGATTGGACGCCCCCCCGCGCGAAGATCCGTTTATGAACGGGACGCTGGAAAAGCCCGTCATCGCGGCGGTCAACGGGTTCGCCATGGGCGGCGGATTCATGCTGGTCGAGCGTACAGATCTGAGAGTCGCCGTGCCCGATGCGGTTTTCGAAATGTCAGAGGCGAAACGCTGGCTTCTGGGCGGCTATAATCACGGCCATGTCGCTGGACTGCCGCACCCCATCGCGACGGAAATGGCGCTGGGGTTCCGCTTCACTGCTGAGCGTTTGCATCAGGTCGGGTTTATCAACCGACTGGCGGAACCAGATAAACTCTTGCCGACGGCCTATAAAATGGCGGAACACATGCTGACATTGCCACCGGCCGCACGAGTAAACACCATTCATATGATGCGTCAGATGCGCCCGGACGTAACGCCGGAGATCAAAAGGCTGGCTGTCGCGCTGCACGATCACGGCGATAAATCAGACCTCATGGAATCACGGCAGGCTTTCTCCGAAAAGCGCAAGCCGGTCTTCAAAGGATGGCTGGACCCGGCCGACCGTTACCGGACGCCAACGCTGGCGTCTATCGCCGAAGACAATGATGGACATAGCGGCGATGGGAACAGCGGCGAATAGCATCCGCTATATGCTTGGCGGCATTAGAGAGGTAACTTTAAAGACCCTGCGCCGCCAAAACTAAAAACGGCGACAACGCGTTAGCATTGTCGCCGTCTTGTCCGTGAACCGACGCGTCTGGGGAGGGGCAGGGTCAGCGTCGATCCCTCGGTTTCTTCGCTAAGAGGAATATTTCCTCGTCAGCGGGTATAAACACATAATCATCGATTTCCCCTTTCACGACAGTGACGCGCATCACAGTGATGCGTTTTTTTTCAAAAATTCGTACACTGCCTGAATGAAACGTGAAAAAGATCAAAAGCGGCGACGTAAACCGATCACGGAATCCAGCCTGCGGAATGCCGCATTGCGGTATCTGGAGCAGTACGCCAGCGGTTCGGAAAATTTGCGACGGGTTCTCCTGCGGCGGGTCGCGAAGGCCCGCATGCAAAACGACGACGCCGACGCCAATGACGATACCGATGCCGATAGGGCGCCGGACGCCGAAGCCTGGATCGACACAATCATCGAGCGATTTCAATGCACTGGCGTTCTGGACGACGCCGCCTTCGCGGAAGCTCAGGTACAAACCCTGCACCGACGCGGCGTTTCCGCAAAGGGCGCCCGCTACCGTTTATCCGCAAAGGGCGTTGGCTCAGACGATATAGACGCCGCACTCGGATCCTTGGAATCTCTGGGAGAAAACGATAAATCCGCGGCGTGTAACTACGCCCGTCGGCGGCGAATTGGACCGTGGCGCCGTGCAAACCGGAAAGATAATCGAGACCGGGATCTAGCGGCGCTCGGTCGTCAGGGTTTTACCTATCAAATCGCACGCCTGGTCATCGACAGCCCGGACGTTGGGAGTCTGGAGATAGACGAAGACCAGACCTGAACAAAGCTGGTCTACGCACCGCCCCGCAAGGCGCCAGCATCGACCGCGCCCCATAAAACCTTGTGGCTTTCGGGCAAGGGACGGCTGTTTGGCATGGACAGCCAAAGGCGGAACAACAAACGGTCTTCCCCCTGCGTTGCGTCATCTTCAAATGCGCTCCGCCCATGATAGGTCACGTGATTATTCAGGAACTGAATATCACCGGACGCCAGCGGCATTTCAAAACTTAGTTCCTCGGCTAAAGCCATCAACATATCGACGGCTTCCAGCTGGCGGTCTGTTAATTTGGGGACGCCGGGAACCGTTTGAGCCTGTTCAATATACGTACGGGAAAAGTGGCTGGTGAAATACCCGTCGCGAAGCCCAAAAACCGGCAAGACATAACTGCTCGCTTCCGCGCCAACCTCGTCGCCCGGCGAATACCGATGAAAGTCGCCAAACAAGGTTTCAACCAGATCAGGCCGGCGCGCCAGCATCGCATTGTGTATCGCCGCCGCGCTGACGATTCGGCTGATCCCACCCCGATGTGCGCTTCTGACACACAGCAATCCCACCACATCCGCGCGATCGTTATGCCAGCGCAAGGGACCGGCGGAATCAACGCGGGCGCCGCCGTTTTTACTGTTGTCGCGGATATCCCGCATCAAACCGCGTTGGCCATTCTGACCAATCGGGGTCCCAAGATGCGACCCCATGCCAAAGAAGATGGTCCGAAGCGCATCTTCGGAATACCGCGCCACAGGTAAACCCGTTAGTTTGACGAGGCCACACCCGTGTTCCAGCTCCGCCGCCATCACCGCCAACTCATCGCCAAACGCGCCAAGCG
>JAESSL010000029.1 GCA_016764135.1 Alphaproteobacteria bacterium | reverse complement strand
CAGCGGCGCCCCCTCTCCCCCCGCCGCGACATCGGCGCTGCGAAAGTCAGAGACAACATTTACACTGGTCATTTCCGCCAGCATGGCGCCATCGCCAATCTGCCAGGTCACGCCCGCCTCAGGACGGTGCAGGATTGTTTGACCATGAAATCCGATGACGCTAACCGCCTCGCGCGGCACATTGGCGTCGCCAAGCAGTTTTTCCACCGCCGCCGCATGCGCCTGCGTCAGTGTTTCAGTCGCAGGCCCTACATCCGGCAACCATTCAGCGCGGCGACTTAGATCACGTAGAATTCCACGCAGAGAATCGTCATAAGGTATGGTCAGTGCGGCCAGGGTTTCCACGACGGAAACGCCATCGGTTCGTATCAACGCCGCGTCAACGCCATCCAGCGACGTACCGCTCATCAACCCCAGAGCAAGGACGACGCCGCTGGGATTTGCATACGCGTTTTCAACCAATTCGACACTCCGTTCAGAAAATCTCTGCGATGGGATTTGAGGGTTCGGACAGATTGTGTTAAACGAGCGCCGCTTCCGCAAGCACCATCGGATTTAGAAAATGAGCCAACCTCGTTCCGCCTTCCTTCAAGCCGCTATCGAGCGTGGCTTCCTTCATCAATGCACCGATCTGGATGCGCTCGACAAATTATTCCAGGATGAAGTCGTGACGGCGTATATCGGTTTCGACGCCACCGCTGATTCGCTGCATGTCGGCAGCCTTGTCCCGATCATGCTCTTGCGGCTCCTGCAACAAACCGGACACAAACCCGTTGTCCTCATGGGCGGCGGCACGACAAAAGTCGGCGACCCCTCCGGCAAGGACGAGCAACGCAAACTATTAAGCGATGCGGATATCGCCAGCAACATTCAGGGCATCCAAAACGTCTTTGAAAAATTTGTCGCTTTCGGCGCCGAATCGTCCGACGCGAAATCAACAGGCGGAAAACCGACAGACGCCATCATGGTGAATAACGCCGACTGGCTCGATGCGCTCGACTACATCCCGTTTTTACGCGATTACGGGCGGCATTTTTCCATTAACCGGATGCTGAGCTTCGATTCCGTGAAGTTGCGGCTGGATCGCGAACAACCGCTCTCGTTTCTTGAATTCAATTACATGGTTTTGCAATCCTACGACTTTCTCGAATTATCGCGTCGGCACGGGTGCCGGGTGCAAATGGGCGGGTCGGATCAATGGGGCAACATCGTGAGTGGCATCGACCTTGCGCGGCGCGTCGATCAAGCGGCGCTGTTCGGTCTCACCACGCCGCTTTTGACAACCGCGACCGGCGCCAAAATGGGTAAAACCGCAGACGGCGCGGTCTGGCTCAACGCGGATCGGCTATCCGCCTATGATTACTGGCAATACTGGCGAAACACCCATGACGACGATGTCGGACGGTTTTTAAAGCTATTTACAGAATTGCCGATGGGCGAGATCAAACGGCTGGAAAGTCTCGAAGGCGTCGAAATCAACGACGCCAAGAAAATTCTCGCCAATGAAGCAACAACCCTGTGTCACGGCGCAGACGCCGCTAAAGCCGCTGCTGAAACGGCGGAAAAGACCTTCGACGACGGCGGCGCCGGAAGTGGCCTGCCAACCATCGATATTGCGCGCGCGGACCTAGACGACGGTATCCTCGCCTACGACTTGTTCAAGCGCGCCAATCTGGCGTCGAGCAACGGTGAAGCGCGACGTTTGATCAAAGGCGGCGGCGCCCGCGCGAATGATGAAAAAATCGCCAATGATGCAGTGGTGATCAGCGCGGCGGACATCAACGACAATGGCGTCATCAAATTGTCCGCGGGCAAAAAGCGCCATGTGCTCGTTCGGCCAGTCTAACTCATCTAAACGCCAGCTTAGTCGCCCTCCAACTCGAATTCCGGTTCAACCAGAGTTTCGACATCGCCGCTAAACAATCGGCGAAGGATTCCCGGCGCCAGAATGGAAAGTGGATTGACCGAAACCTTTGGCCCTTCGAGCGGTCCTGTTACTTTATAGGTCGCCGCAAACAGCCCCTGATCCTTGCCGCCCGTCAACAATCCGCCCAAAATCGGGATTTTCCCAAGTACCCGATTGACGGTGTAGGACGGTACAATTGTTCCCGACAGTTCCGCCGTCCGGTTGTGAAGGAACAGATATCCNTCNACGGTAATGCCAAGGTCGGAACCGTAAGCGCGAGCGCGCNGAATGTGCAATGCCTCGCCAAAGTAATCGAATTCCCCCTCGAAGGTCTCAAAATCAAGGCCATTTTGGTTCAATGCGCTGAATATTCCCGTCAGAGAAAGAACCTGAAGAATGCGCGCGAGTGCAGGCGCTTCCGACGCGTTAAAGCGGCCAAAACGAAAACGGCCCACCATGGGCGCTCCGGGTTTTTTCTGCCGGCCCACAATAATCATATCACCGCCGCGAATACGCTTGGACCAGCCCAGCGCCGTTAACGCCTGCCCGGCGTCGGTGCTGAAAATACGAAGGCCATATTCTTTTGCCGTTGGTCCGTAGTTGATACGCACCTGATTGTCCTTACCCAACCCGGCATCGAGATCAATCCGGATCCAGTGCTCCGCGGACCGGGTCATCGCCGCCGTCACATTGCTTAAACGCTGCCCATCGCCAATTATCACCTCGTCAAACTTGGCGTGAATCGTAACAGGCGTCGAAGAAGCTTCTTTCGATAAATCACCAATATCTTCGGCTTGGTTCAAGAACGACGAAACATCAATTTTCGCGCCAGATAACCGTATGTCATATCGGCCACCTTCCAATGCACGAATCGTTCCCTGCATTTGATTGTCGCCATATTCGAGGCGCCGCAACTCTATGCTCTGAAATCCGGACAAATCCTTGTTTGGAACAATTCCGGCGTTAAACCGAAATCCCGGCGTCGATACTCGGACATCCTCAAATATGAGATCACCGTCTTTCGACAATTTCATGAACAAATACAGATCGCCAGGCGCGCCGTCGGGTTTACGCCAATCCAAAAACGGCACATTCAGGTTCAAGCCCTTCAAGCCACCACTGACAACGATTTCGCCATGCCCGTCGGTAAAATTCGTAAACCCGACCTTCACCGTAGTGTCACCAGTCAGATATGGCGGATCTGGAATTCCAAGCGCCTTCAACTCCGCCTGCCCAAGGCGCCCCTCCATATCGATCTTGCTGCGGACGCCGTCTGTCCGAGCAAAATCTTCCCGCCAGGTCAACGTTACCGGCACGCCGTTCAAGGCGCCGTCGCCGGTTATCTCCATCTCCCGACCCGTGACCTGCAGGAGAAATGCGCCCTCGTCGAGACGCCAATTCCGAACCCCTAAATCGAGCGATACGTCCCGTAAATTTGCGGCGGCGGCGATCCCGATATCTGAAACCTTCAGCGACTTCGTCAGCGGAAATTCAAACTTCAACCGCGCCGCAACGTCACCCAGAATTTCTCCCGCGCCCAGGTCCAGCTTGCCGATCAACCCCAGCGGTTCCATATCCAGAACCTTGATCGCCGTAGCCATTGGTCCCTCCGCGACAACATCAATGGCGATATCCTGATCTTCTACATTCAGGCCCGTGATCTGGACGACGGCCTCGCGTAATTTCAAATCCTGCAAACGGCCGCTACTTATAGCAACGTCCAGGCGTTTTTCCGTCAGGGTCAAATTCGCCGTGATACCGCTAACAGCGGGTAAGGGTTTAAAATAGGTCGCGACAACGTCGGACGCCCGCGCCGAGCCATTCAACGATTCCACGCGAATTTTTGAAATGTCGCCATTTTCGATGCGCGCGACCAGCCCGACGCGCCCCTCCTCGATACGACCAGCGGAAATGTTCTCTCGCACCCACTTCCTTGCATCTTTAGAAAGTTTAAGCGGCCACAACGACATCAGCATATTGCGTGTGATATCGGTCATTTCGCCGTCGATGCGAATATTGAAATCATCGCCGATACGGGCGCCTGCAACGTGCACATCCACAGCGCCTCGCTCGAACGCAAAGGAGGCTTCACTCACCTTGAACCGGGTTAATTCATCGTCGATCCGCCCGCGCAACCGGCCTTTGGTGAACTTAATAGGCGCCGCCAGCTGTTGTGGCGCGTCCAGCACGCCAGCCCCGACGCTCAAGTCAAAATCAACCATTGCAACACGGCCGTCTATCGCGCCGTCCAGCAGAATACGGCCCGACGCATCGGCCTGAAACAGCGCCAGATCAGCATATTTCGGCAATATCTCGGACAAACGCGCGACCGGCACGCTGGCGACGTCAATTTCAGCAGAGTAGTTGAAACCATCCGGATGAAACGTCAGGCGACCGCTCGCTTCGCC
>JAESSL010000028.1 GCA_016764135.1 Alphaproteobacteria bacterium | reverse complement strand
TATTTAGACGCTGAAGCGCAATGTCGTCTCGTTCTTAAGAGCGAACCTGGTCAAGCGGAGGCTCTCTCCTTGATGGGGTTACTCCTGAAAGAGCAAAACAAGATTTCCGAAGCCCTCAGATATTTTAACGACGCCGTCGCCTCGGCGCCGCAAAACGCTGACGCCTGGCTTGAGCTGACCCGTATTCATCATGACGCCGCCAGTTGGCGTGACTGTCAGGAAGCGGCGCGCAAAACGCTTGCATTGGTCCCCGCCGCTACAGAGGCCAACTTGATGCTCGGATCCGCATGCATGGCGTTGCGTGAATTCACTGACGCTGCAAGCGCCGCAGCAAAGGTCGTCGTCGCTGCGCCCGACAACGCGGAAGTACATTTCTTCTATGTTCGGTGCCTTATGGCGTTGAAACAATTCAAAGAGGCGCTCCCCTACGCCCGGACCGCCGCCCAATTAGCGCCCGACGCCGCCGAGGCGCACTACCTTCTGGGCGCCTGTCTAAAACGTAGCGGAGAAGAGGACGCCGCAGAGGCGCCGCTCAAGCGTGCGTTGCAACTGAACGCAAAAAAATTTGAAGCTTTAAACGACCTGGCTGACATTTATATTGCCCGTGGAGACGCCGCCCGCGCTATCGATAGCCTCCGGCAGTCCAATGCGATCAAACCCTACAATATCGACGCAATTTCGGGCCTGTGCTTTTACGGGGCGTTTGATCATCGTATTTCCGCGACGGCCTTATTCAAAATCAATCGCGACTGGAGCAAACAACTCAATCGAGACTCGAGGGGCCACAAATACCCGCCAAGACCAACGCACCAGGACGATAAAATACATATCGGCTATATCGCCAATGACCTGTTCGACCATGTAACGTCGTGGTTCATGGAGCCCGTGCTGGCGAACCATGACCGGTCAAAATTTCATATCACCTGTTATTCCGGCGCGTCTCAAAAAGATAATGTGACAGCTCGTCTGACAAGCCTAGTCGATCGCTGGCGCAATATTAACGAAGAAGACATTGCGGAAACGTCGGATACAATTCGACGTGACGGCGTCGATATCCTCGTTCTCGCATCATTTTTTCGGGGAAAAGACCGCCGAATAATGGCGTATCAGTCAGCGCCAGTTCAAGTTGGCTATCACAATCGAGTCGCTTCCACCGGTCTGGATACCGTCGATTATATTATTTCAGAAGAGGGCTCCGATCCCGTCGGAAAAGTGGAGAACCTTTACACGGAATCGTTGGTGAGGCTGACCAATCATAATATTTATCTACCGCCCACCAGCGCCGTGACCCCGGCGCCGCCGCCTTGCCTGAAAAACGGTTTCATCACCTTCGGCAGCTTCAACAATCACGCTAAAATTAACGAAACTGTTATTCGCGTCTGGGCGGCTATACTCAAAGCGACGCCGAATAGTCGGTTGATTTTACGCAGCTCCCGTTACTTTGAAAATCCAATCACTCGAGCTTTTTTCAAAGAACGCTTCGCCGTAGAAGGCGTCGGTGTAGACCAACTGGAATTTCAAGGATTTCGAACCACCCGCCAGGAACATCTTCACGATATGAACGACGCCGACATTGCACTGGACCCCTTCCCTTGCAATGGCGGCACGACGACCTGCGAATCCCTTTGGATGGGCCTGCCGCTCATTACGATGGAGACGGATTCCTATATGGGCCGACAAGGCGCCAGCTATCTTTCAAAGCTCGGGTTACAAGATCTCATTTGCCACACGCCCGAGGCCTATCTTGAAGTGGCGTGCAGGTTGGCGTCGAATATCGAAAGAATCCAACAGCTGCGAAACACGCTACGTCCGGCCGTCGAAAGCGGCGTATTCAGTGAACGCCAGCATGTCCAGGAGCTTGAACTGGCCTATGAGACCATGTGGCGACGCCACAGAAACAACATAGCCCATACGCCATTTTCAGTGCATGATAATCACATAAAAACACCCTGAAGATAATAGAATCCTGGCATCGGCCCCGCGCGTTGGATTTTAAACCTTAACGTATCAGGAAAACTTCAACCCTCCGGTTCGCCGCCTCGCCCGCCGCAGTGAATTCTGAATAAATTTGTCGGCTATCACCAACGCCCTCGACGCGTAATTGGGATGTTGGCACGCCCAGCCCCACTAAAGCCGCCGCGACAGATTTCGCCCGTCGAACTGAAACCCCATAATTGATTGAATTTCGACGTACGGGATCAAAGGTGTTGGCGCGCCCACTTGCATGCCCGACAAGTTCCAGCAATCCACCCGTTAATCGTTGCGCATTCGCAATTTGGCGTAAAATAGAAATGTCCTGTCGCTTCACTGTCGTCGAGCCATCGCCAAAATAAATCGAAGCGATTTGAGCTGGCGCGACATTCGCCGTCGAGGCCTTCGGCGCTGGAGACGGCGCCGTCGCTCCTCTTTGTGGTGGCGTACGACGAACCACCGGCGCCGGGTTATTTATTTTGGGCACAGGCGGTACGGCTGCAAGCGCCGGTCGTCGGATGGGCTGAGCGACCGGTGGAGGGGGGGCTGCAGAGCGTTGCGCCTTCACGGGTGGCGGTACTCGCCGTGCGGGCGGCGTTACAGCTTTCAGCTGAGATCGGGGCGGTTCCGCGACAGCTCTAGAAGGCGCCGGAGCGGACGGCCGAGCCGCACTTTGCTGTTTTCGCGCAAGAGGCGGAACGGCCCGCTTTTGCACTTCTTTTCGAATTTGGGCGTCTGTATAGCGCGCATTTTTGGAATCGCCCGCCAGGCCCCGGGTCATTTTTGCTTGTTGCTGCGCCAGCGAAGGATTTTTGGGTCGGGCTGGCACCGATTTTAAACTGGGATACGCCGCAGCCGAATCAGTTTCCGTTGAAGGTTTGTCTTTTTCATCATCAGCAAACCACGACATTGGATTTACAGCGTCAGGAATATCAGGAAGACTCCCACAACTCGCGACAAAAATTGAGAGTATGATCGGTGCAAAATAATTCATCGAGTGACGAATTCGACCCGCCTTATCCATTATCGAAAACCTTTTTCATTTTTATTTCAGACCCTTAAGCACAAAGCGTATCGCGAGAACCGGAATCGCTCATAGAGGTAGATATGAAACGCGGTTATCGTTATGCTGCACTGCAATAAATTATTTTTAGCGCCATGCGAACCTTACTTAATTAACCTCTCATCATTCGATTACCGAATACTATAATTCTACCACCGAGGCACATGAAGAATTTAAGGTGAATCGTCATGACTAAACAATCGAACAATAAAGGCGTAACGCCCGATTCCCTGGAACTTGCCGAGACGATGAAAATCGTCGCCGAAAAGAGCCAAAAACTTATCGAGTCGTTTCTCGCAAAACAACCGGGCGCATTAGACGCCGACGCCGGTTCACGTCAGGCTGACCCCTTTAATATCGGCCCTGCATTTTTGGAACTGACCCGCGCAATGATGTCCGATCCCCAAAAATTTATGGAGGCGCAAACAGATTTGTGGCGCCAATATGGCGAACTTTGGCAAAACTCAACACAACAGATATTCGGACAGACCCCGCAATCGGATCCCAAAACAGCGTCATTTGACAGACGTTTCAAAGACCCGGAATGGGAATCAAACGCTATATTCGCCTTTATCAAGCAATCCTACTTGTTGTCGTCCCGCTGGCTTCTCAAAACCGTCCATGATGTCGACGGCCTCGACGAAAAAACAGCGAAAAAAATTGACTTCCACACCCGGCAATTCATCGATGCGGTCGCCCCTACAAATTTTGCCGTAAGCAATCCTGCGGTAATACGCGCAACTCTTGAAACTCGTGGCGAGAACCTGATTTCCGGCCTGAAAAATCTGATGGAGGATTTTGATCGCGGAAATGGCGAGCTGCGTATCAAGATGGTGGATGAAGACGCCTTTTCGATCGGCGAAAACATTGCAACGACGCCAGGCGACATTGTCTTTCAAAACGACTTGATGCAATTAATTCAATATAAACCCACAACAAAAACCGTCTATCGACGACCGTTGCTGATTATCCCGCCCTGGATCAATAAATTTTATATTCTCGATCTGCAGCCTGAAAATTCCTTTATCCGCTGGGCTGTTGAACAAGGCCATACGGTCTTTGTCATTTCATGGGTCAATCCGGACGAAACACTCGCCGAAAAAACCATGGAAGATTATATGTTCGAGGGGCCGTTGGCCGCTTTGGACGCCATTGAGCAGGCGACAGGCGAACGCGAGACGAACGTCATCGGCTATTGCCTTGGCGGCACGTTACTAGCCGCGACTTTGGCTTATATGACCCAGAAAAAAGACGACCGTATCCACGCCGCGACATATTTTACCGCGATGATCGATTTTACCGAAGCGGGCGAACTTGGCGTCTTTATTGACGAAGAACAAATAAGCGCACTGGAGGATCGGATGCGTGAAACCGGTTACCTCGAAGGTCATGAGATGGCGACAACCTTCAATATGATGCGCGCCAATGATTTGATCTGGTCTTTTGTCATCAATAATTATCTCCTGGGCAAAGAGCCGGTTCCCTTTGACTTACTTTACTGGAACTCCGATTCCACGCGTATGCCCGCCGCTATGCACGGATTTTATTTGCGGAACATGTATCTGGAAAACAAGCTCATNNAGCCAGGCGGGATCGTATTTGACGNAGTCGCGCTCGACCTGCACAAAATCAAGACGCCGACATTCATNCTTTCGACCCGCGAAGACCACATCGCACCGTGGAAGTCCACATACGCTGGCGTAAACACGTATAGTGGNCCAGTTAAATTTTGCTTGGCTGCGTCTGGCCATATCGCCGGCGTCATCAATCCTCCAAAGAACGAAAAATANGCNTATTGGACAAACAGCGATAANCCNCGAACCGGAGATGAGTGGTTTTCAAACGCCAAGGAAACACCCGGATCCTGGTGGCCAGAATGGTCAAAATGGATTGCCCGGCGCGGTGGCGGGAAAAAACCAGCCCAGACAATAGAGGATTCGGGGTTACCGTCCCTGGAAAAAGCGCCTGGGTCCTATGTAAAATCCAGACTTTGAGGGTTACATTTCAGCCATGAATGTCCTTAAAAAATTTCTGCGCGCTTATTTGATATTTTTGTTTGTTGTCGGACATGTGGTTGTCGGCATTGGCGCCTATATGGCGTATGACCGCCTTGGCAAATCACCCCGTCAAATTGTCACGCTCGGCGCTAATAAATTAAAGATCATTAACCCCGCGCTCGGGAACCAGATTCTGGCGCTCACAAAAACGTCGCGGGAAAAAAGTCTTTCACAGATTAAACTGCCATCCTTATCGGAGTGGCGCGGACCCGGCGCTTCAACAAACCGTAAAAGCTGGCGTCCTGCATAC
The DNA here is from genome assembly GCA_016764135.1 of Alphaproteobacteria bacterium. Lineage (GTDB taxonomy): Bacteria > Pseudomonadota > Alphaproteobacteria > UBA8366 > JABJJH01. The sequence continues at coordinate 2,622 of JAESSL010000028.1, read as the reverse complement.
GATGCTCAGGGGAAACCATTATCGGAAGCGGATTTCGCCCGAGGCGCCAAGGCTGCATTTATCGCCACAAATTACCCAAAAAGAATCGTCACCGTCGCCTCTAACAAAGAACTCATAAACGCCATCCGAAAAGCCTCCCCTGGCGATGCAATTACAATCGAGCCCGGCACATATTATTTTAAAGGTCACGCCATTAAAGTAAAAAAACCAGGCCTTCCTGAATCCCCAATTGTTGTGCGTGCGAAAAAATTAGGGACAGTAATTTTAAAATTTAACCTTCTTGAAGGTTTCTTAGTTAAGGCTCCGTTTTGGGTTTTTGAAAATTTGAGAATTGAAGGTATTTGCCCCAGCCATAGCAGATGCGAGCATGCATTCCACGTAGGCGGGAAAGGTCGATCCCTCGTTATTCGCAATAACCAAATACATGACTTTAACGCGCAGTTAAAAGTCAACGGTGGGAAGAGATATATAAAGGATGGCAAACTATTTCGAGATTGGCCCGATTATGGGCTGGTCGAAGGCAACACTGTCGCAGACAGCAGCGTAAGGGCGACAGGAAACCCGGTTACTAAGCTCAATATTAACGGAGCAAGCTCTTGGGTCGTTCGAGGAAATCTTATAGCTGACTTCGCAAAACTTTATGATAACCAAATTAGTTACGCCGCTTTTATGAAAGCGAACAGCCGCAATGGAGTATTTGAAAACAACGCTGTCATTTGCCACATGAATGTCGCGGATTCGGGCGGAATTCGTCTTGGCCTTTCCTTTGGCGGCGGTGGCACTGGCCAAGCATATTGTCGAAATCAAAGCTGTGTCACCGAACACACTGGCGGCGTTATGCGTAATAACCTTATTTTAAATTGCCCCAAAGATGTCGGGATATTCCTCAGGCGAAGCAAAGGTACGCAAATCGTCAACAATACTATTCTTAACACTGCGGGCGTTGACGTTTTATTTCCAACATCATCCGCTTATTTTGCGAATAATATTATTGAAGGGCGAATTAAAAACCGCTTCGGGGGGAAATCTGAAGCATTCAACAACATAATAATTGGCGACGGTTTTTTCGAAAATCGAAAAATATCAGATATATTTTCTGACGTCATCAACGCCGATTTAAAGCTCCTCGACAAAAAATCCATTGTCGGTCAAGGAACTCCCATCCAGGATCTTGGTGTAGATTTCTGCGGCAATCCAAGAAACTTAAAGTCTCCGGATATTGGTCCTTTAGACCAAAGAGGCGAAAAGACCTGTGATGTCCGGGATATATGGGAAAACAACGCCGTTAAAAATTAGGGCCGACTTATTCACCAGAATTAACCGATGGCGAACGTTTTGCTACGAACGCCATCGGAAATTTGAGATCGAAAATTAGTTCCGTTATTTAAAATAATTTTCCTCGGGCCTTATCCGAGAATATCACCGACTGCGACGCCGCTATCAGCCCATTCCTTTGCGGTAATCTTCTTGTCACCGACGGGACGGACGCGCGACAAAACAATAGACCCACCACTTACGGCAACAGTCACGCCTGCCTCCGAGATAGATGTCACTTCGCCCGGCGCGCCAGAAACGTCACCGCCGATTGAACTGTCAAAAATCTGTACTGTAACATCACCCGACGTTGTCCAGGCGCCCGGTTGCGGATTGGCGCCCCGGATCAAATTGTAAACTTCCTGAACTGGCTTACTCCAATCAACTTCAACGTCCTTGGCCTTGCACCAGCTCTCATAAGTTTTTTTGGATTCATCTTGCACAATACTCGGCGCCTTGCCGTCTCGCACTAAATCAACGCCTTCCAGCATTGCATCCACACCCATTGGAAACAGCTTGTTGAAATAGATACTTCCCAACGTGTCATCTGGCCCAATCTCTACTTCTTTCTGCAGGAGTATCGGGCCGGTATCTAACCCGTTGTCGGGCCAAAAAATGCTCAGGCCGGTTTTCTTCGATCCCATAATGATCGGCCAGTTAATGGAGCTCGGTCCCCGATGTAGCGGCAGGAGCGACGGATGATATTGAATCGTGCCGTGAGTGGGAATGTTGAGAAATTCCTCAGGTACAAACAACAACACATACGCCATCACGCAAAGGTCAGGTTTTAGCGCCTTACATTCTTCACAGGCTTCGGGATCCTTATAGGATTTCGGCTGTATAACCTGTATCCCATGCGCTTGCGCCGCTTCCTTTATGACGTCGACCGGACGCCCTTCCTTGTCTGGCGCGCAGTATACCGCCACGACGTCTTCACCTTTTTCGATCAACGCCTCCAAAACGGCCTTCCCGAACGCTTGTTGTCCATGAACGATAATTCTCATGGGCTTACCCTCCCCTGTTTGATTTCACATCAGTCTTGCAACGTAGCGGCTGTATAGCGCCAACTTCCCTGGCCGCTGCAATCGCACTGTCATTCATACCTATCTCACGAAGCACCTGATCAGTGTGCTCACCCAATAAAGGCGACCGCTTAACGTCACTTGGCGAATCCGAAAGTTTGATTGGATTGCCGATGGTTAAATATTTCCCACGTTCCGGGTGATCGACTTCCACTATCGTTCCCGTTTTTCGAAGCGACTCATCCTCAGGAATTTCCTTCATCGGTAGAATGGGACCGCAGGGTAC
>JAESSL010000027.1 GCA_016764135.1 Alphaproteobacteria bacterium | reverse complement strand
CCGGAAACCTTCGAAAACTGTACGGACACGATCATTCGCCAGGTCGGCGATATTGGTCGAATGGTCGATGAATTTTCGAATTTCGCCAGAATGCCCGCGCCCCTGATGAAACTGGAGAATGTTTCGGACTTATGTCGGCAAAACCTGTTTTTGCAGCGAAACGCGCATCGGGATATTGATTTTGTTTCGGAAATTCCCGTAGACCCTGTCATGGTCAAATGTGATGGACGACAAATTGGTCAGGCGATGACGAATTTACTGCAAAACGCGTGCGATGCGATCGCGGGAAAAGCCGAGCTCTCCAGTGATGCAGAGGCGGCGGTGGCGAAACGCGGACGTATTCTCCTGACGTTGGAGCAACGCGAGAATGAGGTCGCAATAATTATCGATGACAACGGCAAGGGATTGCCCCGTGAAAACCGGGATAAACTGACAGAACCTTATATCACATCAAGGGCGAAGGGGACGGGGCTTGGATTGGCTATCGTCAAAAAAATCATGGAGGATCATAGTGGTCGTCTTACATTAGAGGACCGTCCCGAAGGCGGCGCCCGCATTTGTCTTGTGATGCCGAACCTTCCAGACGATATATCCTCTGAAAACGATGCTGCCTGAGAGGCGAATAATGGCGCTCGAAATCCTTATTGTTGATGATGAAGACGACATCCGGCAACAAATCGCCGGAATTCTGGAAGATGAAGGTTATGAGACCCGTCAGGCGATCAATAGCGCGGAAACCTTCGCCGCCATTAACGCGCGGACGCCGAGCCTGATTATCCTGGATGTCTGGCTTCGGGATTCGGAGCATGACGGTTTGCAGATGCTGGAAATAATCCGACGGGAAAACGAAGACCAGCAGGTGGTGATGATCAGTGGACACGGTACGTTCGATATGGCCGTGTCAGCGACCAAAATGGGCGCCTATGACTTCATCTCCAAGCCATTCAAGACGGATGTGCTGCTGCATACGGTCTCCCGGGCGTTGAATGAGCGCCGATTGCGCCGGGAACATTCGGATTTGAAACGACGCGTAGGCGACGAGATCGGCGACCTTGTTGGTAAATCAACTTCTATCAGTAACTTACGCCAAAACATTGAGAAACTGGCGCATACGGATAGCAGAATTCTCATTTCCGGTCCGACCGGCTCTGGCAAGGGCGTTACAGCTAGAATTTTGCATAAAAAATCTGCCCGAAACGATGGCCCCTTTGTTGTGATGAATTGCGCCAGCTTGAAGCCTGAAGATTTTGAAGGCACCCTTTTTGGTCGCGAACCTGTCAATGGAGCTGCGCGAAAAGTCGGCGTTCTGGAAGAGGCCCACAGAGGCGTTTTGCTGCTGGATGAAGTCGCGGATATGCCCTTGGAAACACAGGGGAAAATGGCGCGAGTCTTGCAAAATCAAATATTTGAACGTCTGGACGGTGAAAACAGAGTTGAGGTGAATGTTCGGGTACTCGCGACAACGAGCCGAGATCTGTCCATCGAGATTGAAAAGGGACAGTTTCGCGAAGACCTGTTTTATCGCCTCAATGTAGTGCCGTTGGAAATACCGCCCCTGTCGGCGCGACGGGATGATATTCCGCTTCTGGCTGAACATTTTATGGAGCGCATCAGCCGCGCGAAGGGGCGTTTGCCGCGCGTGATTGGCGATGATGCGATGGTGGCGCTGCAAGGTCATACATGGCCCGGGAATGTCTGGGAGCTCATCAATGTCGTTGAGCGATTGACGCTCTTTGCACCGGGAAAAATCGAGGACATCATCCATGCGCAGGCGGTGATTGACGCCATTGGCGATAATTCTGACGATTCATCGGAAGACGGCGCGATGTTTGATATGCTGGATCAACCACTTCGAGAGGCGCGCGAATCGTTTGAACGTAAATACCTTCTGTTTCATCTAACTAGGCTTGGCGGCAATATCAGCCGTACGGCGGAATTTGTGGAAATGGACAGAGCGGCGCTGCATCGAAAATTGAAATTACTGGGCGTGCGTAATGTGGTTCGCGATTAAGGTTTTGAAAACGAATTTGAGCGCCGCTGCAGGGCGCCTGAACCAGGCGTCACTGTCATGAAAGTTGTCATTTGCGGTGCAGGTCAGGTGGGCTTTAATATCGCCCGGTACCTGTCCATGGAGAACAATGACGTAACGGTGATTGATCAATCACCGGAACTCATTGGAAAAATCAACGATTCCCTGGATGTTCAGGCGTTTGTCGGCCATGCGGCGCATCCGGAATCCCTGGAGCGCGCCGGCGCAGCGGATTCCGATATGCTAATCGCCGTGACCTTCACCGATGAAGTGAACATGGTCGCCTGCCAGGTCGCGCATTCGCTCTTTAACGTACCGATGAAAATCGCGCGCGTGCGGCATCAAAGTTACCTGAGCCCTGTCTGGGCGGATTTGTTCAGCCGCGATCATATGCCCATCGACGTAATCATTTCCCCGGAAATTGAAGTCGCGCGGGCGATCCGACGGCGGTTGGGCGTGNCCGGCGCNATCGACATGATNCCGCTGGTCGATGACAAGGTTCGCGTGATCGGGGTTCNATGTGAAGATGACTGCCCGATCATCAATACGCCGTTGCGACAATTGACGGAGTTGTTTCCCGATCTCAACATTATGGTCGTTGGCATTATTCGCGGCGACAATGCGTTTATTCCGTCACCGACTGATGAAATGCTGGAAGGCGATGAGGTTTATTTTGTCGCGGACGCTGACCATGTTCCACGGGCTCTGGCGGCCTTTGGCCATGAAGAACAGCAGTCTCATCGCCTGATCATCGTTGGCGGAGGCAATATCGGCCTCACGCTGGCGCAGGAAATTGAGGGTGACAGCGACACCACCGCGCGAATTATCGAACTGAAACCAAGCCGCGCACGATTTGTCGCCGAAACTTTGCCGAACACGAATGTCATTCTCGGCGATGCGCTCGACGCTGAAATCCTTCGGGAGGCGGGGGTGGATATCGCGGACACGATCGTCGCCGTGACGGAAGATGACGAAACGAATATTTTGACGTCTCTGCTCGCCAAGCGCTACGGCGTCGGGCGCGCTGTCACCTTGATCAACAACGCCAGTTATGCGCCGCTCATTACGACGCTGGGCGTTGATATGGCGGTTAGCCCTCGCGCCATAACAGTCTCGACCATATTGCAGCATGTTCGGCGGGGTCGAATTAGGTCGGTGCATTCGCTGGGTGATGGTTTCGCCGAAATTATCGACGCTGAGGTTCTGGAGACATCGCCACTGGCTGGTTCATCCATCAGCGAAGCGGGCTTGCCCAATGGGGTTATTGTGGGCGCGGTTGTTCGGGATGAGAAAGTCATCATTCCAAGAGCCGAAACGGTTATTGAAACAGGCGATCGGGTGGTTTTGCTGGCGTCTGCCAAATCGGTTCGAAAAATCGAAAAACTCTTTGCCGTACAACTAGAGTTTTTCTAGAAAAACAAATCGATTATATACGTTACCTGATCCTAAATTTTAAGAAAGTTCATCATGGCGCGCTATGCATATGTCGACGGTCGTTATACAGCGCATCAGGATGCCGCCGTACATGTAGAGGATCGTGGGTTTCAGTTTTCGGACGGGGTTTATGAAGTCGTCGCCCGCGTTGATGGCGCATTTATTGATATGGAGCCGCATCTGGACCGGCTAGAGCGCTCGTTGGCGTCTCTTGAAATTTCAGCGCCGATGTCGCGGCGCGCACTCTCCATGGTGATGAGCGAGCTTGTGACGCGCAACGGGGTTCGCAATGGATTGATCTATATACAGATCACCCGTGGAACCGCCCCGCGCGACCATGCTTTTCCCGCCAACATTTCGCCCACGCTGGTGATGACGACCAAACGCGTGGATTACTTCAAACAAAAGAAAATAATGGCGGGATGCAAGGTCATCACAACTCCCGATATTCGGTGGGCCCGCTGCGATATCAAAACAGTCTCCCTTTTACCGAATTGTATGGCCAAGACCGAAGCCCGTCGCGCGGACGCAGACGAAGCGTGGCTTTATGACGCGGCGGGCGACGTAACCGAAGGCACCTCCTGCAATGCTTGGATCGTGACTCATGACGACAGATTGATCACGCGTGGGGTTACAGACAATATTCTCCGTGGCGTGACGCGGGAAACCATGATCGCCTTGGCGTCGGAACTATCCCTGACGTTTGAAGAACGTCCCTTCAGCGTCGCTGAAGCCAAGGCCGCGCGCGAAGCATTTTCAACCAGCGCGACGTCGCTGGTGACGCCGGTCGTGCAAATCGACGACACCATTTTAGGCAATGGCGCGCCGGGGCTGTTCACCTCCCGGATACAGGAGCGGTATTTTGACTATTGTCGACAGAACGGGTGCCGACAGAACGAGTGCCGACAGAACGGGGCGCAAGCGTGAGCGAAGTCCCGTCGGGAGCGGCCGCGGCTACGCCAACAACGCCACCCAGGGCGATCATTTTCGATTGGGATAATACCCTGGTGGAGACATGGCCGGTTATCCATGCGGCGCTCCACGATACGTTTGTTGCGATGGATGTCGAGCCATGGACATTCGACCAAACCCGGGAGCGGGTTCGTCATTCGCTTCGTGAAAGCTTTCCAAAACTATTTCAGGATCGGTGGGAGGTCGCGCGGGATATTTTCTATTCGGCGTATGAGGAGGCGCATCTGAAGCATCTGGAACCCTGTCTGGGCGCGTCAGACCTTTTGGCGTCGCTGGATGCGTTGGGAATTTCACTTTTCGTCATCAGCAATAAAACCGGCAAATATCTCCGACGGGAGGCTGAGCATTTGGCCTGGTCCGGTTATTTTGGACAGCTGATTGGTGCGGGAGATGCGGCGCGAGACAAGCCTGCGCC
>JAESSL010000026.1 GCA_016764135.1 Alphaproteobacteria bacterium | reverse complement strand
ATCGATCCGGCGAACACCAGATCGCCAATGGCGACAGGGGCGGGCTGTGATTCGCCCGTTATCAGGCTGGCGTCTATTTCACTGGCGCCGGCGCGCACGCAGCCATCCACGGGGATGCGCTCTCCCGCTGCAACGGCGACGCGCATGCCCGGCATAACCGCTTGTATGGGCATGGCGCGGCTGACGCCGTCGGCGCCGATGACCGTTGCGGCGACGGCGCGTAAAATCATCAGTTGTTCGGCGGCGCTGCAGGCTTTGGCGCGCATACGGCGGTCGAGATAACGGCCAATGAGGAGGAAGAACAACAGCGCTACGGCGGCGTCAAAATAAGTATGCTCCGCGCCGCGTATGGTTTGAAACAAGCTCATGCCCGCGGCCAGACTCACCGCCAGCGAAATCGGCACATCCATGTTGAGCGCCCGCGATCGTAGCGCGGCGAAGGCGGATTTGAAAAACGGTCGTCCCGCATAGGCCACCGCGGGGAGGGCGACGAGGGCGGAGAGCCAATGAAAAAACGAACGTGTTTCCACAGGCATGTCCACGCCGCCGGACCAGACCGCCACCGATAACAACATGACGTTGGCGGCGGCGAAACCGGCGACGGCCATGGCGCGAAGCAACCGCTTGTTTTCGTCGTCACGATCGGAGACGAGCTGGTCGGGATCGAAGGGCGCGGCGCGGTATCCGCGTTCCGCCAGTGTGGCGACCAGCGTGGCGGCGTCGGCCCGCGAGCGGCGCCAGCTGATGAAAAGTCTTTTTGTGGTCAGATTAGCCCGCACGTCGACGACGCCTTCGACGTCTCTCAAACTGCGCTCGATCGTGTTGACGCAGCCGCCGCAATGCATGTTTTCAACGACCAGATGCAGGGAGGCGCGATCGTCGGGTTCGTTGCGGACATACGCGTTCGCGTCCCTGACGGGGGCGTTCATCTCTCCGGCGGGTGTCTGATTTGCGTTGGCTACTTCTGGGGCTCGCGCCATAATCTCTGCTCTATTCGGTAGATGATTGTTTTGTCCCGGCGTGCGATGACCGTCAGGTTCCAGACGCCATTCAAGGGAAACTCGACGTCAGCGCTGTATACGCCCGCATCAATCCGACCGAGCGTGATGGTCTGGTCGAGATCGGGCTGGGTGGGTCGGGTCAGGATGCCGTTAACGGCCAAGCCGTCGATTGCGGCGCCGTTTTTATTTAGAAACGCGACCTTCAGTCGGCCTTTCTTATCCGCGAGAGCGTCGAGCTGGACGGTGACATTCCACGCCATCGCGGTTTGCGTGTCTGCGGCGGAGAGATTGTCGTTATAGGCAAGCCCCTTGCGATATGAATCTTCGGTGGAAAGACCGCTCCAGGACGTCAGGGCGAAAAACACAAAGACTGCGTTTACCGTCATGATGACCCCAAAAAAACCGAAGAGCGTGAATAATACCGCCCGTCCGGTAAGGGGCCTTTGTTCAGTCCAGATCATCGTTCTACCCTCTTTGGCGATGGTGCGCGGAACGTTGTTTCCGATTCCCGGACCACCTCGCCGTCGCTATTACGAAGCTGCAATGTAATTGCTGTTGCGGCGCCGTTGATCGCCGAGGCGGGCGTGGTCACCAGAATGCGGAAGCTTCGCAGCCGGTCGCTGCGAACCGTCAGCGCCGCGATCGACTCCCCAATAGCGCCGCCGGTCAGGGACAGGATTGCCGTCGGCATGCCGTCGACCGTCACGGTAAACTGACGCACATCACGAAACTTATTCAGGATTTTTACGGTGTAGCGGTTTCGGATCGAGCCATCTGAAAGCGTTACATACAAGGGGTTGCGATCGCGCAGGACATTCATGCCGACATCCGAGCGGGTGAGCAAGGTCACCAGCATTACGGCGGCCACAAAGATGATGAACGCTGCATATATCAGCGTACGCGGTCGAATTAACCGCAGACGTGGAACAAGGCCTTGCGCCCGCATCGCCTCGTTCGCCGGTGTGTCGTATCCGATCAGGCCCGTCGGCAGATCGATACGTTTCATGACGTCGTCGCAGGCGTCGATACACAACGCGCAATTGATGCATTCGAGCTGTTCGCCATCGCGGATGTCGATGCCCATCGGGCAGACGACAACGCAGTTATTACAATCGATGCAATGCCCGCGTTGATCCCAGTTGGCGTCCTTGGCGTAGTCTGCGCGGGGCTCGCCTCGCCGGGCGCGATAGGTCACCATCAGGGAATGTTCGTCGACCATCGCCGCCTGAATCCGCGGCCACGGACACATATAGGTGCAGACCTGTTCGCGCGCATGGCCGCCAAACAAATAGGTCGCCGACGCCAGGACGGCAATGGTGATATAGGCGATGCTGGGCGCGTTCAACGTGACCAGATTGACGAGCAAGGTCGGCGCGTCCGCAAAGTAAAACACCCAGGCGCCGCCGGTGAGGATGCCGGTTATGATCCAGAGCGTATGCTTGATCAGGCGCTTCTTGAATTTGGAGACCGACATTGGCGCCTTGTCGAGTCGAATGCGCGCCGCGCGATCACCTTCGGCGAATCGTTCTATCACCAGAAACAGATCGGTCCAGACCGTTTGCGGGCAGGAATATCCGCACCAGACCCGTCCTGCGAGACTGGTCATCAGAAACAGCATCATCGCGGCGATAATGAGAAGGCCGGTCAGATAATAAACTTCCTGCGGCCAGATTTCGATAAAGAAGAAATAGAACCGACCGGCGGGCAGGTCGATCAGGATCGCCTGATCGGGCGCGCTGGCGCCCCGGTCCCAACGAAGCCAGGGGGCGCCGTAATAGAACGCCAGGGTCAGCCCCATGATGATCCATTTTAGGCGCCGAAAGTCGCCCGACGCCCGTTTGGGCTGGATCTTCTCACGGCTTTTAAACAGCGATCGGTTTTCGCGGCTGTTTACGGCCTCGACATTGACGGTTTCAACTGTTGTTTCCGCCGTCTCGCCAGATTGCCCCGGTCGCTCTGATTGCCCCGGTCGCTTTGATTGCACAGATGTCTCTGCTTTCATGCGCGGATCCTCCGGTGGAAAAGACCCAAATTTTACTCACCACCGCCAAGTACATGTATGTATAGCGCAAGCTGTTTGACTGTCACAGGATCGAGTCGCGTGCTCCATGCTGGCATAACGCCGGCCCGGCCATTGGACACAGTTTGTACAATGACGGATTTATCGCGACCGAACAGCCAGATGTTATCCGTTAAATTTGGCGCACCGAATTCCCGAAGGCCTTTTCCGGCAGGACCATGGCAGGCGGCGCATTGTTCCGCAAAGATTGGGGCGCCGCGTGCGACGCTGGCCGCGTCAGCTTTTTGTCCGGAAAGGGTGAGTGTGAATTCTGCGACGTCCGAAATTTCCGACGCTGTCAGAATTTCGTCCTTTAAAAATGCGGGCATGTCGCCAAAGCGCGTATCTTCATGGTCGGATCGCACGCCGAACTTGATGGTCTGGTGGATGGCCTCGATGTCGCCGCCCCACAACCAATCATCGTCGTTCAGATTGGGATAGGCGATTCCGCCGCTTGCGCCAGACCCGTGGCATTGTATGCAATTCACCCCAAAGGCGGAGCGGCCGCCTGCGACGGCGAACTCCATCAGCTCCGAATCTTTTCGGATATCGGCCAGCGACAATTTCTCGATCTTGTCAGTGTAGACAGATTGGGCGGCGCGGGCTTCCTCGATATCGCGCGCGACCGAGGCGCGTTGTGAATACCCCAGATATCCCCTGGTGAAGTCGGACACCAGCGGCCAGGTGGGCATCAGGAGCCAGTATCCGACGGACCAGATAATGCAGACATAAAAGGTATAGAGCCACCATCGCGGCAACGGGTTGTTGTATTCCTGAATGCCGTCCCATTCGTGCCCTGTGGTTTCAACCTCGTCGACCAGGTGGGATTCCTGTTGCTTGTCTGTCGCCACGGTCAGTCCTCCTCAAGGGGCGTTTTGGCCGCGCGATCGAATTTGGCGCGGTTGCCCGGCCATAAGGCGTATGTCACCGCGACGGTGAACATGATAAAGAGCGCCGCCAACCCATATGTCTGCGCAAAAGCGGAAACCGTTTGATACGTCATAGCACTGCTCCTATCGCAAGTTGTCGCCGTCGGCCTTGTACACATCAAAATCAACCAATGTGCCAAGCATCTGGAGATACGCGATCAAGGCGTCCATTTCGGACAGTATTTTTGCGTCTCCATCAAAATCGCGAATTTGGGCCTTTGGATAGCGCTGTAAGACGGCCTCTGCGCCATCGCTATCCGGGTCGACCTGCGCTTCCAGATCGATGCGCGCATTTTTGATCATGACGTCATCATAGGGAACGCCAACCATGCGATTTGTCTCCAGGTGCGCTGCGATGTCGTCATATTCAAGCGGCGTTTTCGCCAGGAACGGATAGCCGGGCATAATTGATTCCGGCACGATGCTGCGCGGCGCTTTCAGGTGATCCGTATGCCATTCGTCGGAGTATCGTCCGCCAACGCGCGCCAGATCAGGGCCGGTTCGCTTTGATCCCCACTGAAACGGGTGATCGTACATACTCTCCGCCGCCAGGCTGTAGTGACCATAGCGCTCCACCTCGTCGCGCAGGGACCGGATCATCTGGCTGTGGCAATTGTAGCAGCCTTCCCGGATATAAATTTGCCGACCTGCGAGTTCCAGTGGCGAATAGGGCCGCATCCCGCGCACAGTCTCGATTGTGCTTTTAAGATAGAAAAGCGGCGCAATCTCGACCAGACCGCCAATGGAGACGGTGATCAACACCAGGACCAGAAGGAGCATCGAGTTCTTTTCGATTTTGTCATGACTTATCATTGATCTCGCTCCTTAACTACTGGCCGCCGGAACAGCCGCCGGCACCTGACTGGGTTCATCGCGGACGTCGCCCCGGATGGTGCGAATTAAGTTGTAGGCCATAATCAGCGCACCGATGACGAACATGCCGCCCCCAAGCGCCCGAATGACATAGAACGGATGCATCGCCTCTACGGTTTCCACGAAGGAATATTCAAGGAAGCCGAGGTTGTCATACGCCCGCCACATTAATCCCTGCAGGATGCCCGACACCCACATTGCGGTGATGTATAAAACGATGCCAATGGTGGCGATCCAGAAATGTACGTTCACCAATGCCAGCGAATACAAACGGTCTCGTTTCCAGAGCACTGGCGTCAGGTGATACAAGGCGCCGAAGCTTACAAACGCGACCCAACCCAACGCGCCGGAATGAACATGGCCGATGGTCCAGTCGGTATAGTGGCTCAATGCGTTTACCGCTTTGATGGCCATCAAGGGGCCTTCAAACGTGCTCATGCCATAGAAGGCGATGGACACGACGAGCATCCGGAGAACCGGGTCCGTGCGCAGTTTGTCCCAGGCGCCCGACAGGGTCATCAAGCCGTTGATCATGCCGCCCCAGGACGGCATCCACAGCATGATGGAAAACGTCATGCCCAGAGTTTGCGCCCAATCCGGCAGGGCCGTGTAGTGCAGATGGTGCGGGCCCGCCCAGATATAGAGGAAGATCAGCGACCAGAAGTGAATGATGGAGAGCCGGTAGGAATAGACCGGTCGCTCCGCCCGTTTCGGCACGAAGTAGTACATGATGCCGAGAAAACCGGCGGTGAGGAAAAATCCAACGGCGTTATGCCCGTACCACCATTGGGTCAGGGCGTCCTGAACGCCGGACAGGAGCGTGTAGCTCTTGGAGCCGAACATCGACACCGGCACCGCCAGATTGTTGACGATGTGCAGCATTGCGACGGTGACGATGAAGGCGAGGTAAAACCAGTTCGCCACGTAGATATGCGGTTCTTTGCGTCGCCGCAGCGTGTCGAGAAACACCAGTAAATACGCCACCCAGACAATGGTCAGCCAGATATCGACATACCATTCCGGCTCTGCGTATTCCTTGGATTGGGTAATGCCTAAAACATACCCGGTCGCGGCGAATACGATGAACAGCTGGTATCCCCAAAAGACAAACCACGCGCCGTATTCGGCCTCCATCTTGGCCTGGCAGGTTCGCTGAACGACAAAAAACGACGTCGCGATAAGAACATTACCGCCGAAGGCGAAGATGACCGCAGAGGTGTGAAGGGGACGAAGTCGTCCGAAATTGGTCCAGGGGGTGTCGAAGTTCAGTTCGGGAAACGCCAGTTGAAGGGCGATGGTCAATCCGACCAGAAATCCGATAATGCCCCAAAAGGTGGAGGCGATGACGCCGGCGCGAATGACGCCGTCATTGTATCGCGTATTCCGGTCATTGGCGCCGCTTCGGTCTCTGGACACCTTGCCAATCAGCGCCACGCCACCCGCGAGGCACGCCACGAAAAACAGCAGGCCATGAAAATAGATGCCCGAATCAACCGCCTTGGACGCCATGCCTAAGCCCAAGATTGCGCCAAACGCCAAACATGCGCCTACAACAATAGGCGCACCCATTCCGGCTTCGTTAGCCTTCCCCGACATACTCAATTCCCTTTCACTGTCTTTACTCGCGGCGATCCATGCACATGCCACCCTGTCTGACGGCTTCAAAAGATACCGAAACGACATTTCCTACATTGACCTATGTCAACGTAATCACCGTCTTTAACGTCTAAATCCGAAACAGCGCATAATCTTTAATATTCTCGACGTAAACCTTCTTGGCGTTGTGAATGGAAGTTTAACCCGAACGAGGCGAATCCATGACTATTAAATCCATTCTGGCGCCCTTAACCGGCGCGAAACCCGAAAAACCTGTTTTGAACACCGCGCTCGCCATCGCCAAGCGTTTTGACGCTCATATTGATGTTCTTCATATTCGCACAGACCCCCGTGATGCTATTCCTTATTTGGGCGAGGGTATCTCGGGCGCCATGATTGCGGAGATCATGGATCGGGCGGATACGGAAATTGCCGAAATTCAGAGTAAGGCGCATCAGGATTTCGAATCGTGGCGTAGCGACGCCGGGTTGCCTCTTTCGCAAAGCCCTGGCGGCGGCGCCAGTTGTTCTTGGCAAATCGTCACCGGCGCCGCCGATCAAACAACCGCGATTGGCGGGCGATATTGCGACCTTGTCGTTGTGCCGGGATTTGACGATTCCGCGGAGAACGAACTCCAGTTTGAAGCGACGGTAATGGAATGTGGTCGCGCCCTTGTCCTGGCGCCGCCGAATTCGCCAAAAAGTCTTGGGGACCGCATTGTCATCGCCTGGGACGGTAGCGCTGAATCCGCGCGCGCCGTGTCGGCCGCGCTGCCCTTTCTTGTTACGGCGAAGAGCGTGTCAATTGTAACAATCAGTGAATCTGGAAAGACGGATGTCGATTTGAAGGCGCTTGCCCGCTATTTAAGCTGGCATGGCGTAGATGCGGAAACGAAAACCGTGGATCCCGGCGATCAAAGCATTGGCGAGGCGATTATGTCGGCCACCGGCGATGCGGATTTACTGGTCATGGGCGCTTATAGCCACAGCCGATTGCGGGAGCTGGTTTTTGGCGGCGCGACGCGCCATGTGATGGAAACGGCGGAATTACCCGTTCTTATGGCGCATTAAATTTAGGGTGTATTCGATCTACGGCGTAAAAGGCGAAATCTCGACGTGGAGCGCCACGCGGGGGCGGGGGTTTACGGACGCTGGTCAGTAGCCGTCCGCGATTTCCGTAAGCGCTTCAATGTCCGGTAATTCAACCTTGCCGCCGTCGAGAAGCCGGATATCTCCGTTCCGTTTTAGCGCTGAAAATGTCCGACTGACGGTTTCGGTGGTGAGGCCAAGATAATCGGCGATATCCGATCGGCTCATGGGCAGGTGTACTGGCGATGGGGCCTTGTCTCTTGCTTCCAATCGACGGGAAAGCGCCAACAGAAAGGATACAATCTTTTCCTTCGCTGTTTTGCGGCCCAGCAACACCATCTGGTCTTGCGCCTGGACAAGCTCGTTTGACGCCGCACTCAACAGCCGTTGCTCCAGGTTTGGCAACACCGTCAGCAGATGCTCGAATTTTTTTCTGGGAAACCGGCAAAGCGTAACGCCGGTGACCGCCTCGGCGCTGTAGGCGTATTGCTCATTCATGGCTATGCCGAGGAAGTCGCCGCCATACAGGAAACCGGTTATTTGCCGCCGGCCATCGGGGAGCAGCTTGTAAAGCTTCACCGTGCCGCCGGTTACGTTAAACAAATATGAGGCATCTTCGCCTTCATCAAGAATTGGCGCCCGGGCCGCGATCTCCATGGTTGTCGCGATTTCGGCTAAACGCTGTAAATCCGTCTCATTCAGAACCTGACAAATTGATAAATCCCGCACCGTGCACGCCGCGCAGGGGTTGAGGGTTCCAAAAGGATTGGGTACGGGCGCTTTATTTAGGTCTATTGCCGACATAACAACCTCTGAATGCGTAATGCTCGGTTTATAAAAGCTCCACTGACGTGGATAAATTTACACGACGAACCTTATTATTGCGGAAGGCCATATCCATTCTTGACTGTGTATTGACCTAAATCAATTTAAATCAGTTTGATGAGCGCTAGTCTCACCCGGACAGCACCAACCTTTTAAAAACCAAACCGGTTCATGACTCCACACAACATAGCTCAACAATACAAAGCGACGCCAATTCGCGAGCATGACGCGGCGCGCGTATTTCCGCTTATACAGGCGACACGATCAGATGTCAGCCTAGAAGCGTGGCTTGCTTTTATCGCGGCGTTAAACGCTCGCTATGATCGCGACCCGGTGTCGGAAAAGGTCGGATGGCCCCCTTGTGGCATTCTCGCTATTGAGTCGTCTCGAGGCTATTTTCATGGGGTGTTCAGCTATAATGTCGGGTGTACGATCGATCATCACGCCGTGCTGGAAGTCTCCAACTTCATTGCTGTGGACGCCCTTGATCGCGCCGCGGCGGTAAAGGCGCTCATTGCTGTGTTGGACGACGTGGCGCGAACGTTGCGATGCACTGCGATTCATACGCAACTTTCCGGCGACTGGCGCGACGGTGCGTTAATCTCCTCACAATTACGGGATCATTTTCACTCGGCGGGACATGCGCCCCGGTTTTTGAATTTTTACAAGCCGCTTTAAGACATTTCATTCAGACGTTTGTGAACTCGGGTCACTGAGGCGTTTGCGAAATTGTGCGGGCTGGCGAACGCTCCCTTAACGGTAATCACGGGATAATTTGACATGAATGAATCTCCTCAGCCGCCGGTTCTGCAGCGGCGGCTTTCGTTCACCATGATCGTTTTATATGGCCTGGGAACGACAATTGGCGCCGGGATTTATGTCCTGATTGGCAAAGTCGCCGGGGCGGCGGGCATCTTTGCGCCGTTTTCCTTTATCATGGCCACGATCCTGGCCGGGTTCTCCGTATTTTCCTTCGCGGAACTCTCGTCCCGGTTTCCATTCAGCGCGGGCGAGGCTGTCTATGTCGCCAAAGGGCTGGGGTCCCGGCGATTGGCGCTTGTCGTCGGCCTGGCCGTTATGTTGGCCGGTATCGTTTCCAGCGCCGCCATTAGTCGAGGGTTTCTCGGTTATCTCGGGGAATTCATGGTGGTTACAGACTGGATAGCGATTGTCTGTCTTGTTCTGGTGCTGGGCGCCATCGCCTTTTGGGGGATCGGACAATCCGTTTTTCTCGCTGGGGTCGCAACCGTGATCGAATGTGTTGGATTGCTGATTGTGATCGTCGCCGCCAGCGGGTCTTTGACCACGTTGCCCGACAGGGCTCTGTCCATGATTCCGGGGTTTGAAATTAGCGCCTGGTCGGGCATTTTTGCAGGTGCCGTCCTCGCGTTTTACGCATTCCTCGGGTTTGAAGATATGGTCAATGTCGCCGAGGAAGTAAAAGACGTCAATCGCACCTTACCCCGCGCACTTATTGTGACATTGGTCGTTACCGCCGTTTTTTATATTCTCCTGACGCTTGTCGCCGTCTTGTCGCTTTCGATTGAGGAACTGACGACGAGCCCGGCGCCGTTGGCGCTTCTGTTCGAACGGTCCACCGGCGCGTCGTCGACGGTCATCAGCGTGATCGCGCTGGTCGCCATCCTGAATGGCGCGTTGGTTCAGATTATAATGGCGTCGCGTGTTATATATGGATTGAGCATGCGCGATATGGCGCCGAAATACTTTGGCCGGATACACCGGGTCACGCATACGCCCTATATCGCCACGGCTTTTGTCACCGTTGCGGTTTTGATTTTCGCTTTGTGGCTGCCGCTTGTATCACTGGCGGGGATTACCGCCATTCTGACCTTAATAATATTCGCGCTGGTCAATCTTTCACTCTGGCGCATTAAGGCGACAGAAAAAAGCGCGCCAGATAAGGATTTGGTTGTTCAATACCCGATCTGGGTGCCGATCATTGGCTTTGCGGGTAGCTCTGGGTTCGTAATTCTACTTGCTCTTGGCGCAATGAAGGCTTGAAGGAGACCCACCGTCGCTGTTCGCCCGGTGCACTTATCGCAACAAGGCGGCGATGGAATATTCACCGGCCGCGACATTCCAGAGGCGCGGCAGAAATTCAAGGCGTGAAATCTGGAGGAAGGCGCCGAGCGCGGTGGTGTCTTCGGAGATAACGTCTCGCGAATTTCGGTTAAATTGCTTCGATTCTTCCTGGATTGTGGTCCGGAATCGGAAAATATTACGCCCGTCAATTCTCGACTGGACAAAGACCGGCCCTTTGGATTCAAGCTTTATCGCCAGCGCCAGCATTGCAATCAAGGGCGCGCAATAGGTGATTAAAAGCAAAGCCGCCGCGCGGTTTGGCCATCCGCTTGGTTTTAGCGCGTATTCATGTGTTTCTTCGATAAACATATCAAATTCCCTCGCCTGACATAAGGTTAGCTCCTAACGAGCCGTGTCTCCGCAGGTTGAATTCAACACGGGGGGCGCCAAAAGAACGTCATCCATTTGAGGCATGAATCTAATTTTAGGGATAATTGGATTCATTTTAGGAAAAGAGCCACTGGGAAAAGAGCTGGAGAATCATCTGACGGAACCTCGTCCAAATGGGCGATGAAACAAGCGTGGAATAGACGTATTCCCTATCGAAATTCGACACGGGAGTCAGAGAATATGAACACCATGAATGCCTATACATCCGGATTACGGGATATTGCGACGGACTATATCGGTCACCGGGAGCAAGGGGCGGTAGGCCACACCGCTTTTGCCGCCGCTTTGAATAGTTATCAGCGCCGTCACCCGGACGTTCCTCGCAATGACGCGGCCTTATTGATCAGTCAGTTGATTGATGAGTTGCCGCAATCTATAACGCCAAATCACTAGGTGATCGAATTAAGGTTATGCGACGACAACCGGGTTGCGG
The DNA here is from genome assembly GCA_016764135.1 of Alphaproteobacteria bacterium. GTDB lineage: Bacteria > Pseudomonadota > Alphaproteobacteria > UBA8366 > JABJJH01. Next base: position 3,490 of record JAESSL010000026.1, on the reverse strand, counting down.
GTAGATCCGAAGCCGCGATCACGATTTCCATTCGCTGTGGAATTACGACGTCATCACCCTATCTATTTAATAGCATTGTTAACTATATTTCTTGTAGTATTGTTAACTATATCATCGGCATAGCCTCATCGGCGCCGATTGTCGATTGAGGGAAATAGGGAAGGCTATGGCGCTGCACCGCCAATTCATCAAGCGGGCGAAGGTTTTGCTGTTCGCAGCGTTGGGTTCGTGCGCGGTATTCCTTAATTTGGGCGAAGTCGACGCGACGGCCCTCCGGATGGATACGCCTATAGGAATGGAAGAGGTTGGCGAGGCGCTGGCGCCGTTTGATCCTGCTGAAGACTTAAATGACACGAACAGCCGACGGCGCGGCCAGGTCAAAAATATCAACGACCTTGATGAGGTTTTACGCGCGAATATATTTGCCGGGACTGGAGTTGCTCAGGTTCTAGCGAAAACTAGCGGGGCAGGGGAGAGCGTTGCGCTCAACCTTGGCGTCGATGACCTAGTTTTGTCGCTTGTGAATACGGTCAGCATTAACGGCGCAATCGTACTTAAATCGGTTCTTCAGCGGAATGCCGCCACGCGTGAAGACTTGTTGGCGCAGGCGTCAAATTTGATCTCGATTAATTCAACATCAATTTTTGGCGGCGTCAGGACGGAGAATTGGCTCCCCGAAAACAATTGGGCGGATTTTCGAAATTTGGCGACCGCCAATATGACGCCAGCAGCGTTAATCTGGCTCGAAGGAAGTCGGTGGGCGTCGTTTTACAGCGCTATTCTCTTGTCGGATAATTTTGGATCGTCGTCGCTTAATCCGTCGTCATCTGACCCATCGTTTGGGGCTTCGTCGCTTGAGACATGGGCGCCGAGGACCTTGGGATCGAAACCTTCTGGTGCGAAAAAAAATCAACTGAAAAACGCGCCATCCTATCTATATTCAAATAATGGCAGCAGCTCCAATGGGGCTCCTGGCGTAAAATCCCATAAACCCGTCCGCAGGGTTACCTTCCAGGAATTTGCGTTGAAATTTCTTTCGAGAATTTTTCGATCGCCGATATTCTATATTGTCATTGTGCTGGCAGTGGCGCTGATTGGAACGCGCCAGTTAATTCGGGCTCGTCGATGATAGTTTGGGCTTATTCAGATGTCTTTTAGTAAATGGCTGGATTACCTAATAAACTATCTCTGAAAATTTTGGCGATAACATCTTCAGGACGCAGGTATGAACACGGACAAACCTCTTTCACTCGACCATGTGGGGTTTATGGTTCGGGACCTTGATCAGGGGGTTACATTGTGGCGCTCGCTTGGGTTTTTATTATCGCCCCGCAGCCCGCAAATGGGCAAAACGCCGGGGCGCGCTGAAATAACGCCATGGGCGACCTCAAATCACTGCGTGATGTTCAANCANGGNTANCTGGAGCTTATCGGCGTCACGGAGGCTGAAAACTTCAATCCGTGGGCGCATTTTATGGANCGATTNGAGGGGCCTCATATCGCCGCNTTGCGATGCGGAAACGCGGATAATACATATTCGGCCTTAAGCGCCCGGATCGACGGCTTTGATCCGCCTCTCCAGCGTCGGCGCGATTTTGTGTATAAGGGCGATTCGCAACCCTTTGAATTTCGCAATATCTTTAGCCAGGATGAGTGTTTCCCCGAAGGCCGGTTTATTCTGATTGAGCATCAAACGCCGAACGTCATATGGCGCCCGGATTTGATGACCCATCCCAATGGCGCGGTGGGGCTGAAGGCGCTGATTTTTTGCTCGGAAAATCCGCAACCGACACGGGACCGCCTGACGTCGATGACCGGAGAGTCTTCTCGCGGTATCGCAGGGGGCGGCGAGACGATCCCGTTGCCGGGCGGCGGCGATTTAACCGTGATTGATAGAAGTTCGGCGTTGACGCGATATCCCGGGGCGACCATTAACACCGGGCCGCATATTCTTGGCGCTGTTGTTGCAGTTGAAAACCTGTCGCATGTCGAAACGATTTTAACGGACAATGCGGTGGTCTATCAGAGGGCGGAAGATGGGGGCGTCTGGATCGATCCTCAATACGCGAATGGCGGCGTGATACACTTCCAGCAGGCCTGATTCAATTCCCCGGAGGAGATCGCTCGAAATGGCGCGTCTATCGTTATTTAGCAACCCTTTGTTGCTGGGCTTTGAGCAGTTTGAAACCACGCTTGAACGCATTTCAAAAATGCCGGCGGATGGTTATCCGCCCTATAATATCGAGCGATTTGGACTCGATGAATTGCGCATTACCCTTGCCGTCGCCGGGTTTTCAAAAGCAGAGCTGTCGGTGCAACTCATGGGGAATCAACTTATGATTCAGGGGCAGCAAACCGATGATGAGGACCGTGTCTTTCTTCACCGAGGTATCGCGGCGCGCCAGTTTCAGCGAAATTTTGTCATCGCGGAGGGGCTGGATGTTGCGGGCGCCCAGCTCGACAATGGCCTTTTGCACATCCGGTTGATCCGGCCTTCGCCGGACGCCAGCGTCAGGGTTATCGAAATTGATTGAGGGGCGCGGCTGTTTGGCCTGCGGGCCTGGTTAGGCGGCGAAACTGGCGTGGTTGTCCGTTATGAGCGCAAATAGCGCATCGGCGTCGCTGGAACCGCGAATTTTATCGCAGATGGCGCGATTCCGTAGAAGTCGGGACACACGCGCCAGCGCTTTCAGGTGATCGGCCCCGGCGGTTTCCGGCGCCAGTAGTAAAAACAGAAGATCGACAGGTTGTTCGTCAACCGCGTCGAAATCAATCGGTTTTTCCAGACGCGCAAAAAATCCGACCAGTTTGTCGATTTCCGGCAATTTCCCGTGTGGAATCGCAACGCCGTGACCGACGCCTGTCGTTCCCAGGCGCTCTCGACGCAACAGGGCGTCAAAAATCGTCCGGTCTTTCAGATCAAGGATCGACCCGGCATGTTTTGCCAACGCCTGCAGCGCCTGCTTTTTTGACGTTACAGACAGCTTTGGAACAATACACTGTGGCGTTAGTATTTCGGCGATATCCATCGCGTTCAACGCTCCAATCAAGGAGTTTCGTCCTCTTTGCCAATACGCGGGTCCATCCAGCCGATATTGCCGTCACTCCGCATATACACCAGATTTATGGCGCCGCTGGCGCTGTTCCGGAACAGCATCGCGTTTTCACTCGACAGATCCATACGCATAACCGCGTCGCTGACCGAAAGAGATTCGATCACGGTCTCGATTTCTGCAACGATAATGGGTTGATCGTTTTCGACGGCTTCTTCCGCGATGTCATAATCTGGTTCGATGACGTATTGCAGCGCCGACAATGTTGCGGCCTGTGTATTTTTGCCACGGTGGTGATCGCGCAAGCGTCGTTTGTATCGGCGCAACCGCTTCGCCACATGCACTGTCGCCACGTCTATGGCGGCGTAGGCGTCTTCGGCGGACGCATGGCCCTCAACATTGATGCCCTTGCCGACATGGACGACGATGTCCGCGCG
>JAESSL010000025.1 GCA_016764135.1 Alphaproteobacteria bacterium | reverse complement strand
TCGGCTTCCGGTCGGCGGCCTCCTTCGTGCGATACCGATCAAACCGGTAGCTCGCCAGCTGGGCGCCATAGGCGATCGAGGACGCAGCGGCGGCGTCATCTTCATTTCCGAATTCTACAAATATATGAGCGGCTTTTTCGCCAACCTTGTTCATATGCGTCAAAATACGCCCGCCCAGATTTTCACAGTCGAGCTCGCTTAACCCATCGCCGACGCCAACCAGCAGCACCCGAGAATTCTCAAGGTCTCCGGGCGCCAGAATTTCGAGAGATTGCCCTTCTTTTCCTGAAAACCGGCTTGCCGACGAGGTTTTTGACAAGACGCCATTCGTTGCGTCGTCCAGCTCTTTGGCCGTTGTCGTCAGCGCCAGTTTGGAGCCCACACCCACGACAAGAGCGCCACTTTTTGGCGCGCCGGATTTTTCTCCGGACAGTTCGGCGAACGTAATTTTCATGAAAATCTCCTTGCTGACATCAATCCATCAGCGCCGCTTAACGGCGACGCTCGAGTGTTCAGACATTGCCCTTGCCCATCCATTGGACAGTTGCTTGATTCTGTTTCCGGACTCTACCTCGCCCATGCAAAAAGAAAAACCCGGCGCGTGCGCTGACAACGCCATCCTCGATCCTCACGGAAACTTCAATGTCCCGTGATCGCATAGGTCAAAAAACTATGGAATATCAAGAAATTCCAGAGTATTACTCTACTAAATTCTATGATATTTGGCGATGGACCAGTTAACGAAATATATAGTCAAACAAATCGCGGGCGTTACGGTGTTCGTCACTGTTATTCTATGCTTGGCAATTTGGTTGACCCAGTCTTTGAGACTTGTGGATTTAATCGTCAACAGGGGACTCCCGTTGACGACCTTCGCCTTTATGGCCTCCCTGTTGATTCCTCGATTCCTGGCGATTGTTTTACCCATCGCCGTCTTCAGCGCGACCCTGTACACCTACAATCGTCTCATCACCGATAGCGAGCTTGTCGTTATGCGCGCGGCGGGGCTGTCTGCATCCGTGCTCGCCAAGCCAGGGTTAATCGTCGCGGCGGGCGTTACAATCGTTATTGCGCTCCTGCAGCTTTACCTTCTTCCGCTTTCCTATCGTGAATTCAAAGACCTGCAATATACGATCCGCCATAACTTCGGATCTATCCTCCTTCAGGAAGGCAGCTTCAATACCCTGAGCAACGGCATTACCGTCTTCATTCGCGAGCGCGGATCAAAGGGAGAGCTCAAGGGCATTTTCGTCCATGACAACCGCAACCCGTCGCAACCCGTCACGATGATGGCGGAAAGCGGCGCCATTGTGCGCAGCGATACCGGCCCTCGCGTCATTCTCGTGAACGGAAACCGGCAACAAGTCGATCGGGATGGCGGAAAGCTCTCGCTCTTGTATTTTGATAAATATACGGTCGAAATTAATGTGGATTCTGCGGACGTCGCCGCACGCCGCCGCGAACCCCGCGAGCGCTATTTACATGAATTGTTAAATCCACAGGATTTGGATGGCGACATCCATTACGGCAAAAAACTCGCCGCGGAAGGCCACGCCCGGCTCAGCAGTTTATTCCTGCCCTTCAACTACTGCCTGATTGCGATGGCGTTCATGTTAACCGGCGCTTTTGACCGACGAGGACAGTCAAAAGCGCTTTACACCGCAATTGCCGTCATGGCGTCAATTGTCATCAGTCATGTGGGCGCCCAGAACATGGCGGCTCACAGGCCGGCAATGAACATCGCCATGTATTTTGCCGCGATTATCCCGCTTATGGCCGGATATTATCACCTCGTCTCAACCCGGCGGCGGCGCAATATACCCAAGGGTCCAAATGCCGCCCTACCGGCGACATAGGCGGCATTCATGCGAATATCCAGCACCCTATCCACCTATATCGCACGACAGTTTTCGCTTTGGATCGCCTATGTCTTTTTTTCGTTGGTCAGCATCATTACGCTCTTCGATAGTATTGAAATGATGCGNCGGGCCTCNGGGAAGGCGGATGTCGGGNTGGGTGCGGTTTTAACNATGTCNTTGCTNAAATTGCCCCACCTGGTGCANCAAACNATGCCGTTTTGCATCTTGTTCGCCGCCACCATGACGTTTTGGCGTTTGGCGCGCGCCAACGAGCTGGTGGTTGTCCGAGCGGCNGGAATTTCNGCCTGGCATTTTCTNTNTCCCGCCATCGGCATCGCGATCGGCGTGGGAATCATAATCGTAACCCTCTTCAACCCCTTCGCCTCCGTCATGCTCTCNAAATTTGAACAGCTGGAATCCCAGTATTTGAAACGNTCTTCAAGCCTGCTCTCGGTATCCAANAACGGATTATGGCTNCGTCAGGCGGATGAAACGGGACAATCNGTCATACATGCGGCGCGCGTTTCACCGCGAAATGTCGAGTTGTCGGACGTTATTATCTTTTTATACAAGGATGACGACAAATTTCGGGGTCGCATCGACGCCGAATCCGCCACACTACGCCCNGGCTTCTGGGANATACAAAACGCCTGGATCACCGCNCCGAACAAAGCGGCGATCTTTGCGAAGAATTACCGNCTCGACACCAATCTGACCGAAAATAAAATTCTCGACAGCTTTGCNTCACCNCAAACGATGTCCTTNTGGGATCTCCCCGAATTTATNGAAACGATGGAAATTGCNGGGTTTTCCGGNCACCGCCACAAACTGTACTGGCATTCCTTNCTGGCGAGCCCTTTCCTTCTGGGCGCCATGGTTTTGATCGCCGCAATATTCTCTCTACGCATTACCCGNCGTAGTAATGGTTCCGTTGCGATCGTCGGAGCCGTATTTTGCGGGTTCGTCCTCTANTTCTTCACCGATATCATTTACGCGCTAGGGTTATCGTCNAGTATTCCGATCCTCCTCGCNGCATGGACGCCGGCGGGGGTCAGTATTTTGCTGGGCCTNTCCGNTCTGTTTCACCTGGAGGACGGATGAATATGGCCCGAAGGAGCTCTCCAAGAGCCTTNCCCGACAANTGGCTCCGGTGTTTGAGCGGAATCGTCGTCGCCGCGCTGATTTTTTCANTCGGCGCCGTAAACGCGCAAAAGTTTGANGGATCAGGACCCGCANTAATTCAGGCGGACGAAATGATCCATAANGACGCCCTGGGCGTTGTCACCGCNCGTGGTCATGTCGAAATCTCTCAGGGCGAACGCGTGTTGTTCGCCGATACCGTCAATTACCATCANCGCACCAACACCGTCAGCGCNACNGNCAATGTTGTGTTGNTGGAGCCCNCCGGCGACACAATATTCGCTGATTACATGGAATTGACCAACGATTTGCGCGACGGCGTCATCAAGGGCATTCGCATNTTGCTGGCCGACGACAGTAAATTCGCCGCGGTCTCGGCCCGGCGCACCAATGGCGATCGCACCAGCCTGACGCGCGCNGTTTATTCGCCCTGCAAAATTTGCACGGAAGAACCCGNCGCCAAACCNCTCTGGCGNATCAAGGCGTCTCGNATNGTTCATGACCANTCCGCGCGCGAAATTCGTTATAAGGACGCAACGCTGGAGTTGTTTGGCGTTCCAATCGCCTATACGCCGTATTTTTCACATCCAGACCCGACGGTAGANCGCAAAAGCGGATTTTTAACGCCNTCCTTTGGCTCAAGCGGCAACACTGGCGCCTTCATTCAAACGCCATATTACTGGGCTATTGATGAAAGCCGGGACGTCACATTCTCGCCTATNTACACGCGCGATGAAGGAATCGTTTTTTCCGGCGAATACCGGCAACGGTTCAATCAGGGCTTTTTTGAAATTTCCGGCAGTCTCGCNGAAGCNGATAGACGCGTTGGAAACGCCGCCGTNCAGGAAATCCGCGAAGATGANATTCGCGGGCACATCTTCAGCACGGCGCGGTACGATATTGACGATATATGGCGCGCCGGTTTTGATATNCGNCGATCCACNGATCGCAGTTATCTGGACCGCTTTGATTTTTTTGAAAGACCCAGCAATTCGATGGAATCGAATNTTTTCACCGAAGGGTTCTGGGGCCGGAACTACGCCGCGGCCAATGTNTATTCATATCAGGATCTGCGAAGCGGCCAACGACCCAACACGCCGCTTGTGCTGCCAATGCTCGACTACAATTACATCAGCGAGCCCAACGTAATTGGCGGCCGCTTCAGCATCGACGCGAATTTCCGNTCNCTCTACCGAGGGGACGCCGCTGATTCCCAACGTGTTTCCGTGAAGTCCGGATATAGCGTCCCCTTCACGTCGGAGGCTGGCTTCGTCACGACCTTGTCGGCGAGTCTGCAAACAGATTTATACTATGTGGATCAGCCGCCGGGACCAGAGCGCGACGGCTTCACCGGACGAATTTTCCCACAGATTTCCGCGGATTGGCGGTATCCCTTTGTCCGGGAGAAAGGCAATTTCAGGCAGCTGATCGAACCGATGGCCGCCGTAATACTGTCGCCCAACGGCCAAAATCCGAGCGAAATCCCCGGAGAAGATAGCGTCGTCGTTGAAATAGACGACACCAACCTTTTTAGCGCCGACCGTTTTCCCGGCATAGACCGGGTCGAAAGCGGTCAGCGGATCGTGTACGGTCTAAATATGGGCGTGTTTGGCAATGAAGGGCATCGAACGACCGCGTTTATTGGACAAAGCTACCGTATTCACGCCGATGACAAGTTGGCGAATGAAGTCGGCATCGAGCGTCATTTATCTGATGTCGTCGGTCGTCTTCAGTTGGAGCCAAATGAATATGTCAGCCTGTTATATCGCTTTCGAATGGCGGCGACGGACCTGGAATGGAAACGAAACGAAGTTGGATTCGTCGTCGGCGCAAATATTTTGCGGTTTAACGGCGATTATATCAATATTGACGATGACACCAGCAATGCTGGCTTAGAAGAGCGCGAAGAAATTCGACTATCCATGACCAGTCAGTTCCATGAGAACTGGAAACTGGCGATATCCACCCGGCGTGACCTGACAGCGCAGGGGGGCACCCTTTCAACGGGCGCGTCCTTAACTTATGAAGATGAGTGCTTTATATTTTCGACAGTGGCGCAACGTAGCTTCACACGCGATGCTGAGTTGGAGCCATCGGACAGTCTGGTGTTCCGCCTGACATTCAAACACCTTGGAGAGGTTGAGACGGCAGCCCAATGATGGCGATTTTACAAACTCCCCGCCGAAAAATTATCGCTGTACTCGGAACAGCGATCCTCGGCGTCGCGATTGCGGCGGCGTCCGGCGCCGTTGCGCAAAATGTCTTGCGTATCGCTGCGGTGGTGAATGACCGTATCGTCTCCGCGGTTGATGTTGTGGACCGTATGCGCCTGGTGATGGCGACCTCAAGATTGCCCAACACCGCCGAAACCCGAAAGAAACTGACGCCGCAAATCATACGAAGCCTCATCGATGAAGAAATTCAGCTTCAGGAAGCGAGTCAGCAAAATATCCGGGTCCGCGAGCGGGAAATCGACAAGCGCATAAAATTTCTGGAAAAACAGAATAATATGCCCGCCGGTCGCCTGGCGATCGAATTAAAAAACATGGGCGTCAATATTTCGACATTACGAGGTCAGTTCAAAGCTCAGATTGCCTGGTCCAAGACCGTTTCAAGACGATTGCGGCGCGAGGTTCAGATAAACGCCGAAGATATCGACGACGAACTGGCGCTCATTCGACGCCGGACCGGGCAACCCCGGTATCGCGTTTCGGAAATCTTTCTTACCGTCGATAATATCGAACAGGAGAACCGCATTCGCGGCATCGCGCTGCGATTGCTGGAGCAGCTCAGGGAGGGCGCTAATTTTTCGAGCCTGGCGCGCGCGTTTTCCCAAAGCACCAGCGCATCGCTTGGCGGCGATCTGGGCTGGATTCTCACCGGACGTCTCGACCAAAACCTGGACGACGCCATCGTAAAGATGAAGAAGGGGGAATTTTCCGAACCCATTCGCTCGTTCGCCGGATTTCATATATTAAATTTGAAGGATATCCGGAAGCCCGCCGGAAAGGATTCCGTCATTGTTGAATTACGCCAAATCGTATTGCGGCAGGACACAAGCTCGGCCTTCATCGCCAAAACGTCGGATATCCGCCGCGATATCAAAGGATGCGAAAATTTTGACGCCGCCAAAACCGAAATTGGCGCCCCCGAAAGCGGCGCGCTGGGAAAAATGAAACTTTCGGAATTGCCCCAGAACCTGCGCGATGGCGTCCGTAACCTCGACATTGGCGTTTTCAGCGAACCGATGACAGCCGCGTCCGGCGCGACTGTATTGCTGATTGTGTGCGACCGCCAACAACCTGGCGTCAAATTGCCAAAACGCGCCGCTATCCGGAAACAATTGTTGACGCGGCAGCTTGAACGCATGTCTCAGCGCTACCTGAGAGACCTTCGGCGCAACGCTTTCATTGATATTCGGAATTAGGCTGATGTTGGCGCCGATTGCTCTAACGATGGGCGAACCCGCCGGAATTGGCGGTGAAGTCACGCTCAAGGCCTGGTTAGCGCGACGAGACGCTAACCTCCCCTGTTTTTTCGCCATCGATGACCCTGATCGGCTCGAACGTCTGTCGCGGCGGTTGAACTGGCCCATCAAGATAAAGCCCATCGATGATCCAGGCGAGGCCCCGGCGGTGTTTGGACACGCCTTGCCTGTCCTCGCCCGCCCTCTGCCCGGCGACGTGACGCCAGGAGTCGTCAACGCCCAAAACGCGCCAGCGGTCATTAGCGCCATCGACGCCGCCATCGACCTGACCTTAAGCGGCGACGCATGCGCCATGGTGACCAATCCGATCAACAAGCACGCGCTTATGACAACAGGCTTCAAATATGCAGGACATACGGATTATCTAGCGGAACGCGGCGGCGGCGTTCCTGTCATGATGCTGGCCTGTCCGGAATTGCGGGTTGTGCCGCTGACCGTCCATGCTTCGCTTCGCGACGCCATCGACTCCTTGAACGCTGATCTGATTGTTGAAAAAACCAAAATCGTTTCCGCCGCACTTTCTCAGGATTTTGGAATTTCAACGCCGAGAATCGTGATTGCAGGTTTGAACCCCCATGCCGGCGAACGCGGTTTGTTGGGGACCGAAGAATTAGATTTCATCGAGCCCGCAATCGAGGTTTTAAAACGCAGCGGCATATCTGTGCGCGGCCCGGTCCCGTCCGACACAATGTTTCATGACAGCGCCCGCGAAAACTATGACGCCGCAATTTGCATGTATCACGATCAGGCGCTCATCCCCATCAAAACGCTCGACTTTTTTAATGGGGTCAATATTACTTTGGGGCTGAACTTCATCCGTACGTCGCCGGACCATGGGACCGCCTTTGAAATCGCGGGGACCGGCGTCGCGGACGAACGCAGCCTTGTCGCCGCGCTGAAAACAGCGGCCAGTATGGCGCGACAGCGCCAGATAGAATAGTACTCTCGTCCATGAACAAGCCTCCCTCCACCGATTCAATTGACGCCCTGCCGCCACTTCGCGCCGTCATCGCGGAACATGAGCTATCCGCGCGCAAGGGTCTTGGACAACATTTTTTACTCGACCCTTGTCAATGCATTCG
>JAESSL010000024.1 GCA_016764135.1 Alphaproteobacteria bacterium | reverse complement strand
GCTCGAGCCGTTCGACAATCCGCTCCACGATCTTTTCCGTAACAGCCGGGATCGCCGCTGCGGGCGTTTCGGCCGCCGTTTCCGTCAATTCCTCATCGTCTTTGAGGACGCTGGCGGAAAGCGGTTGGCTCAATTTTGATCCGTCTCGATAAAGCGCGTTCGCTTTCAGGCCCAGTTTCCAGGACTGCAAATACGCGGCCTTGCAATCCTCAACGGTGGCGTCGTTGGGCATGTTGACGGTTTTGGAGATCGCTCCGGTAATGAAGGGCTGCGCCGCCGCCATCATGCGAATGTGGCTTTCCATGTTCAGGCTTCTCTTGCCCAGCCGACCACAGGGATTGGCGCAATCGAAGACTGGTAAATGGATGTCTTTAAGGCCTGGCGCGCCTTCCAGCGTCATAGCGCCGCAACAATAGGTGTTTGCAGCGTCAATCTGACTGGCGGAAAACCCGAGCGCGCTCAGTATATCGAAACTAAGGTCGTTGAGTTGCTCATCCGTAAATTTCAGGACATCTCGACAAAAGTCTTCGCCGAGCGACCATTTGTTAAAGACGAACTTGATGTCGAACGCGCTTGCGAGCGTCGATTCCATTTTCTCCAGAACCTCGGGCGTGAAGCCCTTGGCCGCCAGCGTTTCGTGATTGACATGCGGCGCGCGTTGCAGCGATCCAAAGCCAACAGCGTAGGATACGATTTCTTCAATTGCAGCGTCGGGATATCCGAGAACGCGCAGGGCGTCCGGCGCGGTGCGATTGATGATTTTGAAGTATCCGCCGCCTGCCAGTTTCTTGAACTTGACCAGGGCGAAATCCGGTTCGATGCCGGTGGTGTCGCAATCCATGACCAGGCCAATTGTGCCGGTTGGTGCAATGACGGAGGTTTGTGCGTTGCGGTATCCGTGCTCTTCGCCTTTTGACAACGCGCGATCCCATGCGGTTGCGGCGGCTTGTAACAGGGAGGTTTGCGGGCAATTCGCATGATCGAGCGGCACGGGATTGATGGTTAGCCCTTCATATCCCGTGTTCTCGCCATGTGCGGCGCGGCGGTGATTGCGAATTACGCGCAGCATGGATTGGGCGTTTTTTCGATACCCTGGAAATGCGCCCAGTTCATGCGCCATGTCTGCTGAGGTTTCGTAGGCAACGCCCGTCATCAGGGCCGAGATTGCGCCGCAGATGGCGCGACCTTCATCACTGTCATAGGAGATGCCAGACGACATCAGAAGACCGCCAATATTGGCGTAACCCAGACCGAGCGTGCGATATTCGTAGGACAGCGCCGCAATTTCCTTGGAGGGGAATTGCGCCATCAGCACGGCAATTTCCAAGGTGACGGTCCATAGACGGACCGCGTGTTCAAACGCCGGAACATCGAATTGAATTGGACCTTCGATCATCGTGTCCTGCGATTGGAACGCCATCAGATTCAAGGACGCCAGATTGCAGGCTGTATCGTCGAGAAACATATATTCCGAACAAGGGTTCGACGCGTTGATGCGACCGGATTCGGGGCAGGTATGCCATTCATTGATCGTGGTGTCGTATTGCAGACCGGGATCAGCCGACGACCAGGCCGCCTGCGAAATTTGATCCCATAATTCACGCGCGGGAATGGTCTTTGCGATGGAGCCGTCCCTACGGTTTATCAAATTCCAGTCGCCGTCTTTGTTCAGGCAGTCGAAGAATTCGTTTGTGACCCGAACCGTATTGTTCGAGTTTTGTCCTGAAACCGTCAGATAGGCCTCGGAATCCCAATCGGTGTCGTAGGTCTTAAAATCAACCGAGACGAATCCCTGTCGCGCAAACTGAATGGCGCGCTGGATATAGTTTTCAGAAACCAGAGCCTTGCGGGCGGCGATAATGGCTTTCTTGAGCGTGCGGTTTTGTTTGGGGTCGAACCGCGCGTCTACATCCTTGGCGGCGTCCAGCGTCGTTTCATGACACGCGGTCATTACCTTGTTCAGGTGCAATTCGTTGATCTTGCTGCCGGTGACCAGAGAGGCGACTTTTTCCTCTTCGGTTGTTTTCCAACTGATATATTCTTCGATATCGGGGTGGTCGATGTCGACGATGACCATTTTCGCCGCGCGCCGCGTGGTGCCGCCGGATTTGATGGCGCCCGCCGCCAGGTCGCCAATCTTGAGAAAGCTCATCAGGCCGGACGATGCGCCGCCGCCGGACAAGGGCTCGCCAGCGCCGCGAATGTTGGAGAAATTGCTGCCCGTACCCGAGCCGTATTTGAACAACCGGGCTTCCCGAACCCATAGGTCCATAATGCCGCCTTCATTGACCAGGTCGTCACTGACCGATTGAATGAAGCACGCATGGGGTTGCGGATGTTCATAGGCCGACTCCGAGCGGGTTAATTCACCGGTTCGATAATCCACATAGAAGTGCCCCTGGGCTGGACCATTGACGCCATAGGCCCAGTACAGGCCGGTGTTGAACCATTGCGGGGAATTCGGCGCGGCCATCTGCTGGGCCAGCATATAACGCATTTCGTCGTAATAGGCGCGGGCGTCGGAATCGGAATCGAAGTGACCGCCTTTCCAGCCCCAATAGGCCCAGGTTCCGGCCAGTCGCTTGAATACCTGTTTGCAACTGGTCTCACCGCGAAACCGTTCTTCTTCGGGTAATGCGGCCAACGCATCGTCGTCGGCTTCCTGGCGCCACAACCATTCGGGGACGCCTTGTTCTTCGACTTTTCGCGTCGCTGCGGGCACGCCCGCCTTGCGGAAATATTTCTGTGCGAGAACGTCGCAGGCGACCTGACTCCAGTTCGTAGGCGTCTCTACGCCGTCCAGCTTGAAGACGATCGAGCCATCCGGATTTCGAATTTCACTGGAGGCCTGCCGAAAATCAATACCGGCATAAGGCGAATCGCCATCTACTGTGAAGCGGCGTTCAATACGCATAAAAACAGTCTCCCCGACTGACTGGTGTTTTCTAAGTCCAGGAAGGACGAGCTCAAACGTATTCGCCTGTTTTTGCGAAAAAACGTTTGATCAACGTCTACCTCCCCCGATTCCTGGCCCGGAATAGGGTTGCGTCTCACCACGATATTTTTACCGGACAAATAAAATTTAAGGCCAGCGTGGTGTTCACATACTACATCTTGGGTCAGGTTTATATTTGGTCACAAGTTGTTGAATATTGCAATATATTTTGTGTGTATTTGGTCTCGACCAACTAAATATTGTGTTTTCAAATATTCATCATGGCGTCGTCGCCTGAGTGGCTGGCGCATCATTGCTGGACGAATTGCCCTCCAAATGCGATATTCTCGGCCACATTGAGAGATTTTCAGGAGCACGGTCGATATGGCGACGGCGATTACTCACTTCATCACTTGGCTCAGGGGCGAGGCGGTTGGCGAAGATCATATGGGCAACCGGTATTTTCAGGACCGTAAAACGCCGAGCGCGGGGCGCCGCCGTCGTTGGGTTATCTATAATGGCGAGGATGAAGCGAGTCGGGTGCCGCCAGAATGGAATGCATGGCTCCATTATACGGTAGATGAGATCGCCGCGGACGCCGGGCGGCCTCATATGGAAAGGCAAAAGGAACATTTGCCAAATCTGACGGGGACGGTTCAGGCATACCGGCCGCCGGGTCATACGCTTGCTGGCGGCAAGCGAGACAAGGCGACCGGCGATTACGACGCATGGACTCCTGAGTAAAGTCGCGGAGATTTTTGGCGTGGATGTCGAAACTCGAAACATCTGGATAGGCGCAGCCGTCTTCGTAATTGGGCCGGCGTTGCTCGCGATATTCTTTACAGGCGACGTCCGGACCAAAAATGTTCAGGGCTACGAGCTGGTCGCGCATTATAATCGGGTTGATGGGATTTCGGTGGGCGCCAAGGTACTGTTGGCCGGGATCCCCGTCGGCCAGGTTGTGCGGCAGGAGTTTGACGCCGAAGACCAGCAGGCGATTCTGACCTTTCTTATTCAGGACGATATTAGGCTGCCCAACGATACTGTCGCAATGATCGTCAGCGATGGGTTGATGGGAGCGAAGTTCATCAAGCTGGAGCCTGGTGGCGAATTGGACGAATTGCAGCCGGGCGATGATTTCACCTATGTGCAGGATGCGGTGCTTGTAGAATCACTGCTCGAAAAAATTGTCCTGCGCGCAGAGGCGAAACGTCGAAAACAAGCCAAAGCGAAAGCCAAAATCAGAGTCGAAAGCAATAGCGATGCGTTGCGTGAAAAGCTGGATCGATAGGGGCCGAATATGAAACGTAGCGTCATTGAAACCGTTTTGGGTGGTGTGGTGCTTTTAGTCGCCGCCGTGTTTTTTATCTTCGCGTATTCCAGCAGCAATATTCGACCGGTAGATGGTTATACGATAACGGCGCGTTTCAACTCGGTCGATGGGCTGGTCAAGGGAAGCGACGCGCGAATCGGCGGCGTACGGGTTGGTACGGTGACGAATATGTCGATTGACCAGGAAGCCTTTCAGGCGGTGGTGACCCTTTCCATCCAAAAGGAAATCAGATTGCCCGAAGACACTCTGGCGGTGGTTTCCAGCGACGGTTTGCTCGGCGGGAAATATGTCCGTCTGGAGCCCGGCAACAGCTCAATCCGGATTGGCGATAATGGCGAGGTGAAGAAGACCAAGGATGTCGTCTCGCTTGAAGAGATGTTGGGCAAGGTCATTTTTCTGGTCGCCGATGAAGGCGGAAGTTGATCGCCGTTCCCCACGTGGAAAAAGCTTGAGGCGGAGATGATGTCAGTTCTCCTGCGTCTTGGCGCTCCGCTCCGGCGGTTCGGCGTGTGCGCTGCATTTTTGAGTGTCACTGTTGCGTCTACGGCGCAGGGAACCTCGGGCAATCTGGTGATTATGCAAGGGCTCGACAAGGTGACGGCGCGCGTTACCCGGTTTGAGGCGCCGATAGGCGCGACCGTGATTTTTGGGCCTTTGCGCATTGTGGCGCGGGCTTGCGACCGGACGCCACCAGAAGAACCACCGGAATCAGCGGCGTATCTGGAGATTGAAGAGGCGCATCCGGGCGAGGCGGCCGACACGATCTTTCAGGGCTGGATGTTTGCGTCCAGCCCGGCTTTGTCTGCGCTGGAACACCCTGTTTACGACGTCTGGGTTCTGGAATGTAAGGTCAACGCCTCACAATAACCGCGCGGCCCGCTTCTGGTTCTCCCGTCGCTCATTATCCAATCGTGGGCAAATAGGTGCCGCGTCCGATGGCGCAAAGCTTGCCGTTATCATCTGTTACATCAATATCCACCACGGCGATTGTGCGACCCGCGCGCCGTACGGTCGCCGTAGCGGCCAAATCGGTGTTCATGGCCGGGCGGAGAAAATCCGTTCGGAAGTTGACCGTGGGGACGCCGCCGCCAACTTTCATGACGAGCGCATAATCGCCTGCGATGTCGATCAGGGATGCGATGGCGCCGCCATGCCACTGGCCGGTTCCGGCGCCGCGTTCAAATTCCGCGCGCATCGGCATTTTCAGCACGATGCGCTGCGCCGCCTGATCCAGCGACACGAGTTTCAATTTCATGAAGGACATAAAGGGCGAACGTTCAAGGGCCGCCTGCACTTCGTCGTGGCTCATTTCCTGGCTCATAACAGTCTCCGATTAAAGGTATAAAATTTAGGGTTCCAAAATGACCTTGCCGAACACTTCCCGGTCTTCCAGCAATCGCAACGCCTCGCGGGCGTCCTGAAGCGGAAAGGTCCGGTCGATGGCGGGCGACATGCGTCCATCCTTGATATAGTCCATAAGCTGAACCAGATCTTCGCGCTCCCAACTGTTGGGGCCCTGGATTTGCAGTTCGAAGGTCCAGATGTAGCGAATATCGGTGCTGGGATCATAGCCCGCAGTTGCGCCGCAGGTCAGCATGCGCCCACCGACCCGCAGGGATTTCAAAGAGGGCACCCATGTATCGCCGCCAGTGAAATTGACGACCATATCGACCCCGCCGCCGCCACGTCGGTGCGGCTTTCCGTACAGGCCCCAGATTTCTTTTTCAAACCGCGATTCGGCATAGTTGATGCCATGATCCGCGCCGTACCCCTTCAACTTGTCCAGTTTCTCCTGGGAGCTGGCGCACACGATGACTTCGGCGCCCGCCATATCGGCCAGCATTACGCAGCCGGTGCCAACGCCGCCGCTGGCGCCGAGAATGAGACATTTCTCGCCTTTGGAAATCTTGCCGATGGTCATCATCATCCGATGCGCAGTGCCATAGGCGACCGGCAGGCTGGCGGCTTGGGCGAAGGTGACGCCGTCGGGAATGTGGATCAATTGATGATCGGGCGCCCGGCAAAATTCGGCCAGCCCGCCATGAATGGTTTCACCGACCAGCCCGCCTTCCACGCGGTTGCGCGGGTCAATCAAAACGCGATCACCCACGGACCATCCCGTGACGTCGGCGCCGAGCTCCACAATTTCGCCCGCTACGTCCAGCCCGCAGATCATGGGCATCTCGATCTTGATGCCAGGCATACCGTTGCGCGTAAAGATGTCGTGATAGTTTAACGACGTCGCTTTGACCTTGACGATAACGTCGCCGGATCGTGGGGTTGGATCCGGAAAATCGGTTTCATAGATCAGATTTTCCGGGCCGCCATGTTCACGCAAAACTACCGCACGCATGTTTTAATCCTTCAATTGATCGGACTTCTCGATCGGGTAAATGACCAGCTGCTCAATCAGGTTGTCAAAATGGATAAAGATGGCTTTACGCCTGTATGAAGGACACCACCGGGCCCTTGGTGAATTCCGGGCCGACCCAGATGGCCGGGTACGGGTGGTCCTGATAGGTCACGCCCACGCTATCCAGATAGGCGCGCGTCGCCGATAAGTCTTCAACCTCGAATCCAAATCCAGCGACATAGGGCGTGGTCGGCGGGGTAACGCCGGGCGCCCATGATTCCAGGCCCTTTTCACTCAGGACATAGACGCGACCGCGCTCCATTTCGTAGGCGGAAAATTCCGGGTTCAGATCTTTTGGCTCCCGGCCCAGTAATTTGCTGAAGCGCGCGCAACTTTCCGCCTTGTCCGGGACGCAGAGGGCTACTTCCGCCAATTTCAGCGCGCCGTTTGGATGATCCATCAAATGCGGCTGCCAGATAACGTCCGGCGTTACATGTTCGATGAAAATCAGTTCAGCCTCCGGGATGACCGCGCGGTCGACGTAGATATTACGAAACTGGGCGAGTTTCTGTTCGGCGTTGTCGGGGCCAAAATCCGCCATGCGTTCCAGTGCGGCGGCGGGGCTTACACCGTCGATCCGCGCACTCAGCGCCGTGTAGGCGTCGTCCGCGTCGCCGCTGCCGAAGGCGACGATATGCGCGCCTTCATAACGGTCAAGCAACGCATAAGCGGAGCTGTGTAGCGTTGAGTCGATAATCCCCAGAATTTCCAGATAGCCGTCCCGGAACATGGCGCAATGATTGCCGGATCCCCAGGGCGTTACCGGTCCGCCCGGCGTGACGGAGCCGGAATGGACGCTGCGGGTCGTCAGTGTGAAGCCAAGGCGCCGATAGGCCGCTTCGCCTTGGTCCAGACTGTGTACGGCCACGCCAATATGATCCAGTTGCAGATCCAGTTTCGACATATCTCGTCTCCCTATTTCGCCAGAGCGTCTATTGCGGTTTTGGTCAGGTGCGCCCGGTCGATCTTGTTGGTGCCGGTCAGCGGAAACGTCGCCATAATTGTGACCGTGCGTGGGTGCTGGTAGGCGGGTCCGTTCGCCAGCGCAAACTGCTTTACAATCGTTTCGTCCAGCGTCGCGCCCGCACGGGCCACCACATAGGCGACCGGCTTGAATCCCTTGATGTCGTCCGGCACGGGGACAACGCAGGCCTGCTCGATATCGTCGTGGCGTTCGAGCATTTTTTCGACGTCCGACGGATATACATTTTCACCGCCGCAATTGAACATGTCGTCGGTGCGCCCGACAAAATAATGAAATCCGTTCTCGTCGCGGCGCATTACGTCACCCGTGATATACCACCCGTCTTCGGTCATCGCCTCGGCCATTTTTTCCGGCATATTGTGGTATCCCGGCGTGAGGGACGGGTTTTTGCAATGCAGAACGCCCTGATTTGCGTCCAGATTATCGCCGTCGACCAGTCGGGCGGTCTCTTTGGACAACGGATACCCAATCGAGACTTCCGGTTGTTTGACGCCGTCGGGATGGGGGCCATAGACCAGCGGTCCGGCCTCTGTCGTGCCGTAACCGTTGGTGATTTCTACATCCGGCAATGCGGCGCGCAGATCGTCAACCAGTTGCTGGCTGACGGGCGCCGACCCCATTCGAACGATGCGGACCGAGGACAGATCGGTTTTCGCCAACAATTCCTGTTCGCGCACGACCATCGCCATCATGGCGGCGACCGAGGTCAGCCACGTCACCTTGTAGGTTTCAACCGCCTTTATGTACGCGGGCGCTGTGAATTGCGGCAACAGCACGACGCATAGATGCGCGGCCATGGCGACCTTGGAAATCGCCAGCCCGTTCATGTGATACAGCGGCGCGGCGACGATCAGGCGGTGATCCGGATCGGGGCGCTTTTTGGTCCGTTGCTGAACGACCCAAATATGGCCTTCATGGGTCAGGGGTACGCCCTTCGGTCGCCCGGTGGAGCCGGATGTGTATAGAAACATGGCGACTTCGCCGGGCTCTGGGTGGATGGCGTCAAACGGGCCGGGATCGCAGAATTCCTCGAACTGGGGGCCGAACTCGATGGCGTCAAACTCGACCGGGGTCTTTGCAGCATTTTCGGCGTCTACGAACACCAGCTTGATGTCGGCGTCGCGCAAAATATAGTCGACTGTGTTTGCGGGGAATTTGTAATTTATGGGCACGGAGACAAGGCCCGCTTTCATGGTCCCAAAATAGGCGGCCAGAAATTCCATTCGATTGGAGGACAGGATTGCGACCCGATCGCCGCGTTCCAGTCCTCGCGCCCGCAGGCCGCGCGCCACGGCGTTGGCCGAATCGTCGATATCGCGAAAAGAATACTGGTGCGGCGCCTGGGGGTCTTTCAGGTCGATCAGCGCGATTTTATCCAGATCCGCATCGGGGTCTATAAGATCGCCTAAATTAAAAAGTTCGGCCATCGTTGCTTCCATATTGTAGGGAAAAGGGTCAGGAATCCGGCTCGGTTAAATTCGGCTCGGTTAAATTCGGCTCGGTTAAATTGGGCCCGGTTAAGTCCATAGCGGCCAGCTCTCCGAGCGTAACCGGTTTAATGGGGGGACGCAGCCGAAAATAACCGGTTTCGGGAACCGTAACGCCGAGGCTTTCGGCGATCAATTCCGCCGCCGTCAACCCGCAGTTACGGCCCTGGCAGGGGTCCATGCCGCAGCGCGTGAAGGATTTAGCTGATAGGGACCCATGATTCCTTGCGCCACGGCGGCGCGAATATCCCCGGCGGTGACTTCTTCACAGCGGCATACAATTGTGCCGTCATCCGCCGGGGCGGTGAAGGCAGGGGTGAAGACGCCGTCCAGCAAGGGGCGTATCGATAAATGTGATTTCAGGGCGGATCGTACGGGCCGCGCTGCGGCGTCCCGTTCCGCCTGCGAGATTCGCTTCAACTGACCGGCGACGCCAAGCGCGGCCAGCTGTCCTTGATATTCTGCGACGCGCGCGCCGCCAATGCCCCCGCCGTCGCCCGCGACAATGATTGTATCGATGGACGTGACGCCCCAGTCGTCGCGGACAGGGCGCCAATAGCGCTGAGTCTCGACCCATTCATGATCGCACCCCACCTGACGCGTCGCCTGCACATTGGGAACAACGCCGTCATGTAGCAACAGGGTGTCGATATCGAAATCGAGTGTCTGGCCGCCGGATTGGCAGCGCACGGAAGACAACCGCTCATCGCCACGGGCTTCCAGTTCGGTGATTCCGCTGTAGATAGGCACGCCGGAGGCGCGGATTGAGCGGCGCAGGGCGAGACCGCGCCATAAATATTCGTATCCGCCCAGCGCNTTTGGCAGGGTGGCGGCGTTGCGCANATANTCNCGTTTTCGCGTNGTCTCCANNAGGGCGGCGACGTCTGCGCCNGCGTCGATCAATTGTCGCGCAATCAGCATCGCCAGCGGGCCTGCGCCCGCAATGACGATGCGGCCCGATGGCAGCATGGCGGAGGATTTTAATAATGTCTGGGCTGCGCCCGCCGTCATGACGCCGGGTAGCGTCCAGCCGGGGATGGGGACGGGACGCTCCATCGCGCCCGTTGCGAGAATGACTTTTTGTCCTTTGACCGTCCGCGCCGCGCCGTCGACGGAATAGGCGACCGTGCCATCCGGATCGATGCGCCAGACCGTGGCGTTGGGCTGGTATGTGGCGCTTGACGCGCGGCAGGCATCGGCCAGCGCCCCGCCATTGGTGTATTCCGGCCCCAGTAGGTCGCAAATATCGCGGTCGTTTGTTTGATTATGTTCAATGTTTCGGTAGATCTGTCCACCGGGCGTGGGTTGCTCGTCCAGCACCAGCACGCTCACCGCATGTCTGGACGCTTCCGCAGCGGCGGCGAGTCCGGCAGGACCGGCGCCAATAATGATCACATCCATGCGCTCAGCCATTTGGGGAGCCTCAGTCATTCTTGGCCCCATCATCTTGTTTGGCGGCGTTGGCGTCCGACAAGTCGGCCATCAAATCCTGTCGTCGGATTTGCATGCCGTCGCGAACCAGGATCATGCAGGCCTGCTGGTTTTCAACGCCGTCAATTTCCATGAGACATTCAAAGCAAACGCCCATCATGCAATACGGCGCGCGCGGCGCATTGTTGACGGGCGTCCGTCTTGTATAGCCCGGATCGACCAGCAACACGGCGGCGGCGACGCTATCGGTCGGGCGGCATGCGATGGGCCGGTCTTCGAAATATACGGTGATGGAATCCGTATCGTTTGATTCGGAATCGCCTGCGTTCGAATTATTGTTACGCCGCTTGAACATGAAATCTGCTCGCGCTGAAATGGTTGAAATTTTCCGGTTGTTCGCCCGTTGCGATCCATTTGGACACAAGGCGGGCGTTTATCGCCGCGAGCGTGACGCCGCTATGAGACGTGGCCACATAGGCGCCCGGATGGGATACGGATTCTTCATAGATGGCGCATTTATCGGGGGTCAGCACCCGGACGCAGCCCCAGTTTCGCACGAGCCGAACGCTGGCGAGTTGAGGAAAAGCCTGCACCGCGCGGCCCGCGATGTTTTGAACGACGCTCAGCGAGGTCCCGTCATCGAAGCCCAGGTCTTCTTCGGAGCTACCCAGTTGAAACCCACCTTCATCGGTTTGTCGGACGCCGCTCAGCGGGATCGCCATACGGGGTTGAATACGCTCGGTGATGAGAACCTGACCGCGCTGCGGCTGGATTGGCGCGTCAATACCGACGCTCGGCGCCAAATGGGTTATGCCGTGACCCGCCGCCAAAACGATCTTGGGCGCCTCAAAGCGCCCGTTTGCGGTGTTGGCGGTGAAAGTCCCGTTGGCGGTGTCGATGGACTCGACAGTGCAGCGGGAATGGTAGCGTCCACCAGTCTGGCTAAACGCCGCATGCAGGGCGCGTAGCAGTTTCAGCGGATTAATATCGCCGTCATGGGGGCAATAGGACGCGCCGCTCACCGCCTTGCCCAGTTTCATATCGGGAAAAAATTTCTGAACTTCGGAATGTTCGAGTATCTCGCAATCATATCCGGTTGACCCGGCCTGCTGGCGCATCTTCTCAATGTCCAGTTCGCGTTGCTCGACTTCCGCGTCCCCCAGCAACAAGGCCAGACCGCCCTCGTTTCGATGGGCCAGCGATACGCCGGTCAATTCCTGAAGTTCTTCTGCAAAGGCGCCATAGAGTTGTGCGGACTGGCGGCTCCAGTCGGCGTAGCGTTGCAACCCCTTGCCTTTTGACTGCACCCAGACGAGACCAAAATTGCCGCGCGCCGCGCGCAGGGAATTGTCACGTCCGTCGAGCATGA
>JAESSL010000023.1 GCA_016764135.1 Alphaproteobacteria bacterium | reverse complement strand
AGCGCGTCGCGCGCGTTTGTCTTTGCATGTTCGACGGGTTTCAGCTTGTTCCCGCGACGAGGCGTCAGAAGGTGGACCTTGTGCGATGCGCGCTGAGACAGGGCCGAGGCGATCAGCTCTCTTTCTTCGATGTCGTGGCTCAGCAGGATTGTCCTGGGCGGTGATTTGTCGTCATAGAATTGACCGATAAAGGCGGCCAGAACGTCGGTGGGATCGAGGTTTCGATGGTGGCTGGGGAAATACGCGTGGTTGCCGTAATTCCGCCCGCCTCGAAAGAAAAACACCTGAACGCAGGTTTGGCCGCGATCTTGATGCAAGGCGATCACATCCGCATCCTCGATGCCCGATAGGTTGATGTCCTGATGGGCCTGTACTTGGGTGAGGGCGTGAATGCGGTCGCGGAAGCGCGCCGCGGCTTCAAATTTCAACGCGTCGCTGGCCGCCTGCATCTGCTCAACGAGCTTGTCCTGAATGGCGCGACTGACATCCGCTAAAAATTCGCGCGCTTCTTCAACCAGGCGCTGGTACTCTGTCCTGGATATCCGGTTCACACACGGCGCACAGCATCGTTTGATATGAAATTGCAGGCAGGGGCGCGTGCGATTATTGAAAATGCCGTCAGAGCAATTGCGCAGAAGAAAGGCGCGTTGCAGCGCGGACAAGGTTCGGTTGACGGCGCCCGCCGATGCGAAAGGGCCAAAGTAATGCCCCTGCCGTTTCTGGGCGCCGCGATGTTTCAGGATTTGAGGAAAATCACTGTCCCCGGTAATCATGATATGCGGAAAAGTCTTGTCGTCGCGGAGCAGAACATTGTAGCGCGGCCGCATTTTCTTGATCAGGTTTGATTCCAGCAAAAGCGCTTCCACCTCGGTGTGGGTGGTGACGATCTCCATCGATTCGGTCTCGGAAATCATCCGCTGCAGACGAACCGGCAATTTCAGAGGTGTCGTATAGGCGATGACGCGGCGGTTCAAACGGCCCGCTTTACCGACATAAAGGACGTCGCCGCGCCCGTTTAACATCCGATAGACGCCGGGGCTTCCCGGTAATGTCGCCAGGCAGTTGCGAATGACCTGAACGCCATGGTCCAACCGGGGGCGCGTCGCCAGCGCGCCTTTCTCCGTTCCGGTAACCGAAGTCGCAGCTTTCGGAGACACAGTTTTCTGGATCATGTCTTTTGGAGTCATGTCCTTCTGGTTCGAGTCATTCGGCATCGTCGCTCCTTTGAGCAAGGGCCGCGCGGGGAAAAATTATCTCATGATTCCGAGCGGTTAGAGCGGTCGGTGGCGATATCCACCAGAATTGTGGATAAGCCTGTGGAAAAGAAACCATGCGCGCTATTTCGATTAGGAATCACGGGGCTTTAAACGGTGTGCCCATTAAATAGGCATTTATCATAACGTATTGATAAACCATAAAAAAACGGAATTTCGAGAGTCACATTTATTTAACATATCAAATTTGTCGGGTAAAAGCTTCTTGACAGTTGAGACGATTGGCCCGTGTGCACAACTGATCGGTTTCTGAGGGGTCACAATCATCCTTTGTCTTCAATCAGTTGCATCGGTTCGTTCATCTTCCCTCGGCGTTCGCGTCTGAAATTGACCCTGCGGCGGGGGTGAATTTACCGGCCTATTCCTCCAGATAATCGAGTTCGTCGGGGTGCGCCCAGCCCAGATGCTGGCCACCATCAAGGGCGATCATCTGGCCCGTCATGGAGCGCGTATTTACGATATACTGCACCGCTCGGCACACTTCTTCGGGCGGCGCGCCGTGCTTTAGCGGCACGGAGGCTTGCTGGAGCGCAAATTGCGTCTCTGTCTGGCGGGCGCTTGGCATAGTCGGGCCCGGACCTATGGCGTTGACGCGGATGCGCGGCGCCAGAGCGAGCGCCAGCGTNCGGGTCANGGTCCACAACCCGGCCTTACTCAGGGTNTANCTCGTAAANCCCGGCGGNAGGTTCCAGACGCGCTGATCGAGAATNTTGATGATGGCGCCGTTCGAATCGTCCGGCAGCGCCGCCGCCATGGACTGNGACAGGACAAAAGGCGCGCGTAAATTGACTTCCATATGCGCGTCCCAGCTCTCTCTGGTGACCGAATCGGCTTCATCCCGCTCGAATTGAGAGGCGTTGTTGACCAGAAGGCCAATCGGCCCCAATTGGCGCTGGACGTCTTCAGCCAGACGGATGGTCTCTGATTCCCGCGACAAGTCCGCCTGAAACAGGAACGCTTGCCCGCCCTTGGCTTCGATAACCTGTTGCGCCGATTCGGCGTCATCTATCGAGTTGTTGTAATGCAACGCAACGACCCAGCCCTCTTGAGCGAGATCAATGGCGATTGCGCGTCCAATGCGCCGGGCGGCGCCCGTAACAAGAGCGGTGCGGGGGATAGACATGATTTCAGGAATATGGCGGTTTGGGTTGGATGATCAAGAGCCGGCCCTGCGATGTCGCGTCGATTTGCGTTTGCTGCGGCGAGGACGCCCGGATTTTGGCGACAACGCCTTGGGGACGGATTTTATGGTTGCGGCGATTTTTGGGTTGATGGGCGCTGCATCGACCGGCATTTCCAGATCAACCGCCTCAAGCCGCATAATTTCATCGCGCAACAGCGCCGCCTCCTCGAACTCCAGGTCGGCGGCGGCTGCGCGCATGCGCGTATCCAGCGCAGCGATATAGGTTTTAACGTCCATGCCGACCAGATGCGACATGTTGGAATCGCTAAGGTTGACCGTTAAGTGGTCGCGTTCGTAGACCGACTCGAGAATGTCGGAAATATCCTTGCGGATACTTTCCGGCGTGATGCCATGGGCGGCGTTGTAGGCTTGCTGGAGCTCGCGTCGGCGGTTGGTTTCATCAAGCGCGTAGGTCAGCGAATCGGTCATCTTATCGGCGTAGAGAAGGACGCGGCCGTCAATATTGCGCGCCGCCCGCCCGATGGTCTGCACCAGCGACGTGCGGGACCGGAGAAACCCTTCCTTGTCGGCGTCGAGGATGGCGACAAGCGCGCATTCGGGAATGTCGAGACCTTCGCGCAGCAGATTGATGCCGATCAGAACGTCAAAGACGCCGAGGCGCAAATCGCGGATGATCTCGATGCGTTCCAGCGTTTCGACATCGGAGTGAATGTAGCGAACCTTTAACCCGGCCTCGATCATGAATTCGGTCAGGTCCTCGGCCATACGCTTGGTCAGGGTCGTCACCAAAACGCGTTGATTGAGCGTGACGCAGATTTTGCACTCGGCCAGCAGATCATCCACCTGATGCTCTGTCGGGCGTATAATGCAGACTGGATCGATCAGCCCGGTGGGGCGTACGACTTGCTCGACGAAGACGCCGCCTGTGCGCTCCATCTCCCACGGGCCGGGCGTGGCGGACACAAAAATGGTCTGGGGGCGCATGCCCTCCCATTCCTCGAATTTGAGCGGTCGGTTGTCCATGCAGGACGGCAGACGGAACCCATGCTCCGCCAGTGTTGATTTACGGGCGAAATCGCCTCGATACATGCCGCCCAGCTGCGGTACGGTGACATGGCTTTCATCAACTATGAGAATGGCGTTGTCGGGCAAGTATTCAAACAGCGTTGGCGGCGGTTCACCTGCGTTGCGACCCGAGAGATAGCGCGAGTAATTTTCGATCCCGGCGCAGACGCCCGTCGCCTCGATCATTTCAATGTCGAAGACCGTGCGTTGTTCAAGCCGTTGCGCCTCCAGCAGCTTGTTTTCCGCATACATTATTTTCAAATGATCCTTAAGCTCAGCCTTAATGCTGGCGGCGGCCTGGAGCAGGGTTGGTCGCGGCGTGACGTAGTGGCTGTTGGCGTAGAGCTTGATGGCGTCGAGCGATGACGTTTTGTCGCCGGTCAGCGGATCGAATTCGTCGATGGTCTCCACTTCGTCGCCAAACATGGAAACCCGCCAGGCGCGGTCTTCGTAATGGGCCGGGAATATTTCAATGGTGTCGCCGCGAACCCGGAACATGCCGCGATAAAAGCTGGTGTCATTGCGTTTGTACTGCAATTCGACCAGTTGCTTCACCAGATCGCGGGGGTCGAGCGTCATCCCCGTCGTGATGGTGACTGTCATTTTGGAATAGGTTTCGACCGCGCCAATACCGTAAATGCAAGAGACCGAGGCGACGATGATGACGTCGTCGCGTTCCAGCAGCGACCGCGTCGCTGAATGTCGCATCCGGTCGATCTGTTCGTTTACCGAGGATTCTTTTTCCACATAGGTGTCCGTGCGCGCAACGTAGGCTTCGGGCTGGTAATAGTCGTAATAGGACACGAAATATTCGACGGCGTTATTCGGGAAGAAATTTTTCATTTCCCCGTAGAGCTGCGCCGCGAGCGTCTTATTGGGCGCCATCACCAACGCGGGGCGTTGCAGTCGCTGGATTGTCTGAGCGACGGTGAATGTTTTGCCGGACCCTGTGACGCCCAACAGCACTTGATCGCGCTCTCCCTGTTTGAGGCCCTCTATAAGCTGCTCGATCGCTTGTGGTTGATCCCCGGCCGGTTCGTAATCCGAAACCAGCTCAAAGGGAATGCCGCCTTCATGGCGCGGCTGGTTATTCGAATCCGCTTCGGATTCGGTGGAGACTTGCGGGGAAGAAAGGGTTGCGGCAATCTGTGTCATGGCTTCGGCCAGTATAGCCGACAGGGCGTGCGCAAGCCCAGAAACAAAGCGCGCCCTGAAACAATGTGCGCAAGGCTCATTAAAGCGCCGTGTGCAAGGCGAGAGGGAGTAGATAGTCGTGAAGTTCGGTGTTCTGCAATTTTTCAGTTGGCCCGGTCGCCGGGTTCCGCTGCCGACAGTCTATGAGCGCGCGTTCCAGCGTATGAAAATTATGGATGAAACTGGGTATGACGCCGTCTGGCTGCGGAGCACCATTTCAGCACTTACAGCGTGTGTCCGTCCGTGCACCTTATGGGGACGCATATCGCGGCGACGACCAAGCGGCTGCGCATCGGCACGGCGATTTCGCTGGCGGGATTTTATCACCCGCTGCGCCTGGCGGAAGAAGTGGCGCTGCTGGACGTGATATCCGGCGGCCGGGTGAACTGGGGCGCTGGTCGGGGGTTTGATCCCACCGAACATAAAGTGTTCGGCATCGGGCCCAAGGACAGCTACGCCAAGTTTCGGGAAAGCGTGGATATCGTGCTGCAGGCCTGGAACAACGAAAAAGTTAATCACCATGGCGAATTCTGGCAATTCGAAGACGTTGAAGTGTTGCCGAAGCCACTCCAGGATCCGATGCCTGTCTGGATCGCCGCCTCGTCGCATGACGCCCTGGCCTGGGCGGCGGAGAGTGGCCATTCAATCATGATGGATCCGCACGCGACCCATCCGGAAATTGCGGCGAAGCGCGACTATTATAAAACGGAGCTTGAAAGCCACGGCTTCTCGATTGAGGGGCGGGACATCCCCATGGCGCGCACGATTGCGTTGGGCGCCACCCAGCAGGAAGCCGAAGAAATCGGGCGACGCGGCGCGGAATTCATGTTCGGCTCGTATTTGCGGAAAAAGGAAAATGTTCGCGGCGCCGCCGCCGGCGCGCAAAAAACCGCCGCGGGACCCGACGTCATTACCGCCGCCGTCGAGGGGCACGCGGATCCGGTCGCGCGTTATGTGAATGAAGTGGCGATTTGCGGCACGCCGGAAAAGGTTATCGACGATATCCAGCGATTACAGGAAACCAATTCGATGGATTATCTGATGATCGCGCCGCTTAGCCACAGCTCGTTCATGATGTTCACCGAAAAGGTGATGCCAGCGTTTATATAGCAGGTTCGTTACGAATTATGCCGCGCCGCGACCTTGCGGCGGGGATTCCAAAGTGCGTCGTTACGCTGCGGCGAGGGGTTTCAGCAATATGCCGCTACGCTGCGGCCTCTATCGCCACTTCCGTCCGAATTTTCTCGACGGCCTGAATGGTGCGCAGGCAGGCGGCGGCGGCTTCGGCGCCCTTCATTTTGAAGTGGTCCAGAAAAAACCGGCGATGGTCGCTATGTTCATGAAACTGGTGCGGCGTCAAAACCATCGAAATGACCGGGACTTTCATGTCCAGCTGCACCCGCATCAATCCGTCCAGGACGGTTCGGGCGACAAAGTCATGTCGATAAATTCCGCCATCCACAATGAAGCCGGCGGCGACGATGGCCGCGTATCGACCGGTTTCCGCCAGGAGTTGCGCTTGCAGCGGAATTTCAAAACTGCCCGGCGCATCGTGAACGTCCACCGGCCATGGGCGCGAGCTCATGGTTTTGATTGATGCGAGGAAGGATTTTCGGCCCTCCGCAACAATGTCGGCGTGCCAGTCCGCTTGAATAAAGGCGATGCGGTTACGTTCTGTGCTGACTGGGTCCAGGGCATTGCTCATCGGGCGCTCTTTTCATACGTCGGTTTCGGCTCTTGTGAGTGTGCCGGATTACGCCCTGCTTAGACAATTGATGTTTACTGTTCTATATTATGAGAAAATCTCATACATGAACTATTAAATGGTGAAATACGCCGGTCCCGTGGAAGACGTTGGTAAAACACCCCGTACGCCGTTAAATGCGGTTCGCGCTTTTGAAAGCGCCGCTCGTCTTTTGAGTTATACAAAGGCGGCGGAAGAACTCGGCGTCACTCAGGGCGCGGTCAGCCGCCAGATTGCGACGTTGGAGCGATATCTGGGGCGCCAGTTGTTTCGTCGGGTCGGGCGCGGCATTGAGCTGACCTATACCGGCGCGCAGTTTTCGCAGGAGGCCCGTCGCGCGCTGGCTGGCCTCGAATCGGCCGTGGCGCGAATCATGCGACGGCCAGACAGCGCCGTGCTGACCATCGGCGCAACCAATGACGCCAGTCGGTGGCTGGTGCGCCGCCTGACCGAATTTCAACGTGCGCATCGATCTGTTTCCGTTCATCTCCGCGTCATTGATTCCACCGCCGATATGCATGGCGGCGGCGTCGATATCGCGGTGCTTGGGGAGCCTGCGCCGAGTCCGAGCCTGTCGATGGTTGAGATTTTGCGCGAGGACCTTGTTATCGTCTGTGGCCCGGATCTGACGCCGCCGCGCAAGGCCTCGGCGCTGACCGGGGAGACCTTATTGCATATCGTTTTGTATCCAAACGCCTGGGCGGACTGGTTCGCCGCGGTGGGCATTCAGAATGCGGATAGCCAGTTGGGGCCGCTTTATGACGAGCCCTCGCTGGCGATTGAAGCGGCTATTCAAGGCCAGGGGTATGCGATCGCGCCGAAACCGGCGGTCGAAGCCGACCTTGCTGCAGGCCGATTGATCTCACCCTATGGCGGCGCCGTCGCCAGCGGTCGATCCTATTATCTCGTTTGGCCCAAAGCCAAGGATCGACTGGAAAAAGTACGGCTCTTCCGGTCCTTCATGATGAACGGCGCTGTGTGAGCTGGTTATTGTTCCGGTAATCCGGCGGTTCGTAACCCGTCGATATACAGGGATAGCTGGTCGGGGCTTTTGATATAAAATAGTCGATTTTTCGCGCGCTCGCATGTGAAGTTCGGTTTGCGCGCCAGTAGATGCGCCAGCGCATCATGCGTGGCATTTTTACGGTTTTGATAAGACAATGCGACGACAAGATGGGCGTTCGCCCAATAATGACTGTTGGGGACGCGGATTGCCGTGTTCGCCCAATATTCGGCGGCCTCAAAATCCTTGAGAAACAGATGCGCCAGCGATCGGTATGAATAAAACGCCCATCGGAATGGGTCGTGGGGACTCAGTTTGATGGCTTTTTCAAATTGGCCGATGGCTTCTGACATGCGTCCTTCATAGGCGAGTGAGTCTCCAAGGCCGCAATAGGCCTGCGCCAGGCAGGGGTTCAGATCAATCGCCGTCTCCAGTTCTCGCAGGGCGCCGTCATACTCACGACACGCCAGTAAAACGCGTCCGGCGGCGAAATGGGCGACCGCGTCCTGATCGTCGATTTCCAGCGCTCTCCGAACCGCAGTATTAGCCTCCTCCAGCATGTCAGGGGTCAAATCGGCCTCAAAATACACCGCGCGAAGGATAATGGCGTATGCACGCCAAGCGTGGGCGGGGCCGAATTCAGGGTCCAGCTCGACGCAGCGCCGGAACAGGGATTGCGCTTTCGCGTTGTCATCGGAATTGAATTTGTAAAAATGAGAAAGCGCCAGATGATAGCATCCCCAGGCGTCAAGGTCGCGCGGCGTGGTCTTTGGGATGCGGCGCCGCTCGTATTGCCCCAATTCAGGTTCAATGCGGCCAGCGATTGTCTCAATAATATCGTCCTGGACGCTAAAGAGTTCCATTGCGGCGCAGTCATATTTTTGGGCCCAGATATGCGCGCCTGTTTCGCCATGAATGAGCTGCGCTGAAATGCGGATGCGGTCGCCTAAAGATCGTACGCTGCCCTCGATCAAATAGTCTGCGTCGAGCGCCTGTGCAATTTTTCGCACGTCCTTGGCGTCGCCGCGAAAGGAGAAGCTGGAGTTGCGGGCGATGACCCGAAGCCATCGATGTTTGGTCAACGCAGTAATGATGTCTTCGCTGACGCCATCGGCGAAATATTGCTGATCAGGGTCCGCACTCAAATTGTCGAACGGCAGAACCGCGACGACCGGGCTCGATATGTGCTGTTGAGAGAGGGGTGAGTGGATGTTCGGCTCTTCTGTTTTCGCGTCAACGTCTTCCGGTTGGGGCGCGGTCGTTTCGGTGATCTCGGCGACGAAGCGAAAACCGCGACGGGGATAGGTTCGGATGACGGATTGCGATTTTCCATCATCGCCCACGGCGCGGCGCGCGGCGCTGACGCGGGCGTTCAGGGTGGAATCAGAAATGGCGGCGCCGCCCCAGACGCGCTCAATCACGTCGT
>JAESSL010000022.1 GCA_016764135.1 Alphaproteobacteria bacterium | reverse complement strand
TGGGAAAGATGTCAGCTTCACCCTCATGCAATTTCCGGATCTGTCAGCCCTGCAGGAACGATTGGATCCGTCTCACGAAAGGCAATTGACGGATACGCTCCATCTATACTTGAATGCGAGTTCCTCCGGTGGGGATTGCGCTGGAAAAATTGCAACGGACAAATACAGCTTCATCCATCAAAGCAACCTGGATGTAGAAAACCTCTCTCGTCAATTGGAGGAAATTACCAGTAACTTTGATCCTCTTGGCGAAGGATTGTCTGTTGAGTCAAAAACTATTGAGTTTGCGGATCGTGGGATATCGGATGAAGATATCGCGCAAGGGCTTTTGTATACATTACGTCAGTTTCGAGATTCTGCGGGCGCTGATTTCACGCTTGGGAACCTCTCGAATAAATTTTCAGACCTTATGGCTGGCGTTATCGATTCGGTAAAATCTTTTAAAGATAATGTTGCAAAAGGGGATTTTTTTGCCGTTTTCCAGCCAATCGTGGATGTTAACTCAGGTGAAATACATCATTTTGAAGCCTTGGCGCGATTCAATAAATTAGATCACCAACAATCCCCTTATGAGTATATCGCCTTTGCGGAGGAAACAGGGCTCATTTGGGAATTTGATATCGCAATGCTCAAAAAAGTACTGGCGTGGGCCGTTCTACCCGAAAACCGGAAGCATTCCGTCGCTGTGAATGTTTCCGGTTATTCAATTGGGAATGCTGATTATGGCGCCCAGCTTGAAACATTGTTGCGGCAGAATCATGGTCACGTGGTCGGTTAATGTTCGAGATTACGGAATCTGCGCATATGTCGGACCTGGATTCTGCAAATAAGTTCATTCAGAAAGTCCGCAAGAATGGGTACCGGGTTTGTCTGGATGATTTCGGCGCGGGGAGCGCGAGTTTTCAATATCTGAGCGTGCTGGAAGTCGATATCGTGAAACTGGATGGGAGCGCCGTACGCAACGCACAGGTCGCGGCGAAAGGGCGCGCATTTTTTTCCGCCCTCACAAGCCTATGCCACAACCTAGATGTCGAAACCGTTGCGGAGATGATCGAAACGCCGGAGAGTCTCGCGTTTGTACGGGAGTGTGGCGTGCAGACAGTGCAGGGATTTTTGTTCGGGCGACCGTCAGAAAATGTAAATGAATTCAATCCCTTACCGAAATTTGAAATTTTTCCAAACCGAAAAATCCAGGAGTATTGATCTAGGTTTTTGTAACCTACCTTTTAGATCTCAAGGTTCCTGGTTTACCGTTAATTACTATCGTCGAGATCCAGGTGCAGTTCCCAAAGCTCGGATAAATTTGAGTGATTGCGCCAAAAATCAATGAGCTCTGCAACCTTTTCATCGCTGATATTTTCGTAATATTCCAAGACGTTGCGGTATGAAACCTTCAACGGGTCGCCATCAGCGCGGGTCAACGCGAAGACCGCGCCAAAAACCTCGCGACTCATGGAGCAGGATTTGCAGAGCACCGCCAGCCCCATGCCAATTTTGTCATGCACCAGGCGGCGTACGAAGGATTCAGGAAGCTCTGTCATTAATTGCAGGATTGCAACAAACAGAGATACGTCGCCGCTTCTTAAAACCCGTAACAACGTTTGTGGCGACAACAATCCGCGTTTCGCCAATTCTTTCGCCATTTTTACGGTTGGGCTTTGAGGCCGGTTCCGTAACATTGCAGAATCCTGAAGACTCGCTTTTTTCAGAAGCGTGTCGACTAATTCCGCTGAAAAAGACCAATCTTGCACCAACACGTCTCGGAGTGCGCCGCTTACCCAAGCAAACATCCGCTGCGCCAGCGCTTCGCCAAGGTCATGCCTATGGACAATGGGGCCGCGAAACCTGCTTTCATGCTCGGAAAGGTTCACCAGTCGCTGCATCGTAACGGGTGTAATTTCAGCGCCTGAGTTTTCAAGTAGACATTCAATAACATTGGTATTTTTTTCTTTCACCAATGCAGCCGAAACGGTCGCGCCTACTTTTTGTCTGATCGCGATAGAAAGTTGATGTTCGATCGTCCGCGATTCAATGATCGCGATTAGGTCTTTATCCTCCAAGACCCGGCTCTTGGATAGAATGGGGTGGGCGATCTCAATTTCATCATTCGCCAGAAACCGGATTAAATCGGGTGGGGCGTCGGTCATTTCACACAGGCGCGCGCTGATTGTAGCGCGAACTGACATTTCTGTTTCGTGAACGAGATCTGATAAAATTTCGAAAACGAGATCCTTTTCACGAACTTTAAGATCGTCGTTTGACGACAAGGGAAGATTAATCACGGCCTCGACAAGGGCTGACCTTCCAGTTTCGGATTTATCGCGCGCAAGACGTTGCAACATTGCGCCTGTTTTCAGCATAGCCTGATTTATTTCGACATGTTCCGGACCGGACGCCATTATGAATTCAAAATCATTTCTGTTGAAAGGTTGCGTTCCAAGGGGGCTAATTTCTATTAAAAAACAGCATTACGCGAAATATTTATATGAGTGCAACAATGAACAGGTAAATCTTACTGTTTTTTGAAAAAGTGAGTACATGAGTTAAATCATTTAACTTGTAAAAATGGGGCATAATAATGTTTTGTTTATTAATAAAACGAAATCTATCCTGTCTTTTCGTCTTTTTACTTTCATGATACACTTACGTTCTATTCTAAATTTTCCCCAACGACAACATTTCTGATAGGGGCGGGCCGTGGCGCGCGATT
Organism: Alphaproteobacteria bacterium; assembly: GCA_016764135.1. Lineage (GTDB taxonomy): Bacteria > Pseudomonadota > Alphaproteobacteria > UBA8366 > JABJJH01. The sequence continues at coordinate 3,745 of JAESSL010000022.1, read as the reverse complement.
CCGTCGAGGATCTATTCCACCGTTATGGGCCGGGCTACCGCTGGTTCGTCACCATCGCAGGACTGACAGCATCCTTTACGATGGTGTTAACNGGTACGATCGTAAACGTCGCAATTCCTGATGTAATGGGCGCCTATGGCGTTGGCCAGGACAAGGCGCAATTTCTGTCGACGGCATTCATTACCACCATGACCGCCAGCCAATTGCTGAACGCATGGTTTGTCGGGAAATTGGGCCAGCGAAACGCTTTCATTGTCGTTCTTTTGATTTTTACGTTGGGGGGCTTAATTTGCGGTTTTAGCCCGAACCTGGACCTGATCATATTTGGCCGCGTTATGCAGGGGTTTGCGGCGGGTATTGTGCAACCACTCGTCATGGTAACCTTGTTTCAGGTGTTTCCTGCGGATCGTCGTGGGACCGCGATGGCGATATACGGAATGGGGTTGGTTCTAGCGCTTGGTTTTGGTCCCGTTGTTGGTGGCGTGACGATCGATTTACTCGGTTGGCGAAACATATTTTTTGTACCGCTGCCACTCGTCGCCATCGCCCTCACGCTTGGTTTCTTTCTGATGCCGTCCGCCCGAACGCAACGGCAAACCGGTCCTTTTGACTGGTATGGCTATGTATTGCTCTGCATTGCGCTGTTTTGCCTGATGACCGCGATAGGACACGGTCAACGGGACGGATGGACATCGGATCGTTCGGTGACCGTGATGTTGATCGGCGGGGCGGCGACCATTGGCTTTGTGATCTCTCAACTACGCCCCGGGTCTGGGATGCTGGATTTCACGTTGTTTAAGAACGCCCGTTTCTCGGCCGCCGTCCTTGTCGCAATAGTCTTTGGTATGGGAAATTTCGCGTCAACTTATGCAATTCCGGTATTTGGTCAGATCGTCCAAAATTATACGGCGACAGTTGCCGGATTTCTGATGTTGCCAGCAAGTCTTTTTGTTGTCGCCGCTCTGCCGCTGACGGGTCGTATGACCGACAGGATGTCCCCTCAATTTCCAATCATGGGAGGGCTAATTGTATTCGCACTGGGATCTTTTCTTCTGTCTCGAGCCGACGTCAATACATCCTTCTGGACCTTTGCATTGTACGCCGCGGTGGCTCGTTTTGGCATGAGCTTCATCACACCAGCGTTAATGGCGACGGCGCTTTCCTCCCTGCCGCCGGACCGGTTAAACCAGGGGTCTGGGACGATTAATTTTTTCAGGCAACTTGGCGGCGCCATAGGCATCAACGCATTGGTCGTCGTTCTTGAACTTCGCACCCAATTTCACAGCGATGCATTCACCACCACTCAAACAGCGTCGAATTCTGCGACGAGAGAACTTCTGACGCGTCTTGAAGGCGTTTTGACGGAGGCCGGCGTCGCTGCGCCGCAGGTAGCGCCCATGGCGCTTCATCATCTCGGACGGGTTGTTGAAGCGCAAGCCAGCACGATGGGTTTTCAGGATGGATTTATCGTCACCTCAGTTGTCTTCCTGCTCGCGTTGATCCCCGCTTACATTTTGGCGAGGGCGGCGCCGGATCGAAAAAAGCCATAATCCCGTTTTCGCTATGCGGTATTTTTCGAGCGACGGATGTTCGGCGCCTCTGGTAAATTAGGCGGCGAGTATTTAAACGAAAGGAACCTTAAATTGTCTTTGGCTTCAAACGTGAACGACATCATAAACCTTACGGGTAAAGTTGCGGTCATTACCGGCAGTGCAACAGATGATGGGATCGGCCTGGCGATAGCGCGGCTCTTCATCAAGTGCGGCGCAAAGGTTGCAATGCTGGATCTGGCGGACAAAAAGCCAGTGGAAAAGGCGACGCAATTTGATCAAAACGCGCGCGGCTATGTCTGCGACGTAACAGATCAAACGCAATGCCAGAATGTGGTCTCGCGGATCGCAGAGGATTTTGGACGTATTGATATTCTCGCCAACAATGCAGGCATTGTGTTTGGTACACGGTTTTCGGACATCGGGAGCGATGAATATGATCGGGTGATGGACGTAAATTTGCGTGGTAACTTCAACATGAGCCAGGCGGTCGTTCCCCACTTGCGCCGTATCGGTGGTGGGACAATCGTTTGCATTTCGTCGATTGCAGGACAGGTTGGCGGCGGCTTGTTTGGAAGTTCCCACTACGCTGCGTCAAAAGGCGGCATTTTCAGTTTGACCAAAGCACTGGCGCGAGAGCTAGCGCCGGAAAATATCAGGGTCAACGCAATAGCGCCGGGCGTTATTGATAATAACTTCACGAAAGGTCGCATGACCCGTGAAATCAAAGACGAAATTGCGGCGAAAATACCTATGGGTCGCCTTGGAAGTTCCCAGGATATTGCAAAATGTTGCCTCTTTTTGGCGTCCGATTTATCGAGCTATGTGAATGGCGCGATCCTGGACGTCAATGGCGGCCTACACATTCATTAACGTAACCTTGCTAACGGCCGCTACGGAAAAATAATTTATGACGACAGATGCTATGAACACGCCAGAATCGTTGCTGGCGAATGCTATTAAAGCGAGTAAATCAGGACGTTGGGTCGATGCTCAAGCCTCATTTCAAGCTGTCCTGAACAAGACGCCTACGCATACAGAGGCGATGTGGCGACTTGGTGTGGCTAAATTTTTCAATGGAGACGCTGATGGCGGCGTTGAATTGATTGAGTTATCGCTTGGTATAAATCCCGATTGCGCACCTGCACACAATGGGTTGGGTGTTATATTTCAGGAAATAGATGAATTATCAAAAGCAGAATCGCACTTCAGATTAGCTACCAGTATTGAGCCTGACGACGCTGATTTTTTGTTCAATTTAGGTGTTATACTGCTACGTCGCGGCAACAATGCAGATGCCAAATTAACGTTGGAGAAAGCCGCCAATTACGCACCAGACGACTCCGATACGTTTATGAACTACGGCGTTGCGCTTCGACGAGATAGGGATGACGAGGGCGCGGAGAATGCGCTTCGACGTGCGGTCGCACTGGACGAGAAAAACAGTGATGCGTTGCGGGAACTGGCGGAACTTTGGCGAAGTCAGAATCGCATGAATCGGGCGTATGGCGCCTCGCTCAAGGCGGTCGAGTATGACGGCGATAATCCCGCAGTCAGACTTACGCATGGCGGTATATTATTTGAATTGGGTGGGATCGACGCCGCTGTTCCTGAACTGGAATTGGCCCTGAAAGCGGCGTCCGAGGACCCTCTCATCTTGATCTATTTGGGGCGTTGTTACCTTATTTTAGGGCAAATCGAAAAGGCAATTGGGGCGTTTGAAAACGCGGCTAAATTTTCGCCGGATGACAAATCGATAGTTCGCTTTCTGGCGCAAGCCAGATCGAGAAGGCGGACGCAATGGCATCTTCTCATGCTTGGCGATAACGCCCGAAACGCCGCCTACCAGAGCGCGCTCGAGGGGCTGGTGACGCAAGACGACATTGTACTGAAAGTAGGAGAAAGTACGGGATCCGGGTTGCTCGCCATGATGGCCGCGCGCGCCGGCGCCAAGCGGGTTTACACGTGCGAGCCTGCCCCGGAGACAGTCCCGTTGGTCCAACAGATCGTCGAGAGAAATAATCTGGCCGATAAAATTACGGTGCTTCCGACTGCATCTAACTTACTAGAGGTTGGGACGGCGTTTGAGAACGCCGCAACTGTCATTCTAGCGGATATCCTGGAATCGAATTTGCTCAGTGGCGGGTTGTTGCCGACTTTGCGTCATGCCGTCACCTATTTAGGTGTTGAAAGCG
>JAESSL010000021.1 GCA_016764135.1 Alphaproteobacteria bacterium | reverse complement strand
GCAGCCATGGCAGGCGATACGGCGCCAATTTCCCCAGTCGCCTTGATGATGATGGTCACCGCCCCGATGAAACCGTTTCTGACGCCGGTTATTGGTATGGTCGGGCGCAAACTTTCGTTCAAACAAGCGCCCAACGGATCCGTTGTCATCGGCGGCGGCTACCGGGGCGTCGCCTACCGTGACGATAATACGACCACGCTTGATCCCGCCGGCATAGCGGCGAGCGCGCGCACCGTTGTTCAGGCGTTTCCCCATATGGCGTACGCCCCGCTGGCGCGCGCCTGGGCGGGCATTGAAGCGTTCACCCCCGACGGCATCCCCATTATCGGCCCCAGCGAGGCCGGTAAAAATGTATATCACGCCTTCGGATTTTGCGGTCATGGCTTTCAACTGGGCCCCGCCGTCGGGCGGACGTTGGCGGAATTGATCGTTACCGGGCGCACGAACCTGTCGCTCGAAGCATTCTCCATTCGCCGGTTCGCTCAACCCGCCGCCGCCTAATCCTCCATGCTTTCCCAATCGTAAAGCGGCGTTTCTTTGGCCGCGAAACGGCGCACAGCTTCTTTATGGAAATCGGAATCGCGGCTGATGGTTTGCGCCATCGCTTCGAGTTCAAGCAAAGTCCGGTGATCCTGATTGTGAGATTGGTTCAGAATATTCTTCGCCAGGCCAATTGCCGCCGTTGGCCCTTTGCAGAGTTTTGACGCGAAGCGCCGGGCGTCCGCCATGGCGGTTTCTTTTTCCACGACTTTATAGGCGAGGCCCATATCGACAGCTTCTTCCGCATAAACACGCCGCCCCGTATAGACCAGCTCCTTGGCTTTTTGCAGACCAATCAGGCGCGGCAGGATATAAAACCCGCCCCAATCGGGCACCAGGCCAATCCGCGCAAACGCCTGCATGATGAATGATTTTGGCGTCATGAAAACAAAATCCGCCGCAAGCGCGATGTTGGCGCCCGCGCCCGCCGCGGCGCCATCGACCAGACTGATGACCGGCAGCTCCAGGTTCATCAGGTTGAAGACGCGGTTATGGCTGGATTGCATCTGGCGGCGTCCTTCAGGGGCGCGGGCTTTCCGGTTGCCCATCGCTTTGACGTCGCCGCCCGCGCAAAATGCGCCGCCCGCGCCGGTAATAATAACCGCTTTGATATCGTCGCCCGCACGGTCCCGAATATCCGCCAGCACATGGTCCAGATCTTCACGCATTTCCAGACTGAGCGCATTGCGCGCTTCAGGCCGGTTCAAGGTAATCGTTCCAATTTCGTCACTGACGTCAAACAGGATGTGCCGGTATTCCATGTCTTGATAATCCCTAATAATGTCTGCGCCTGATTTCACGCGGCGCCGTTGTTTTTTTGTCCAGACTTTCCACAACCCGAACGGTCCCGAACAACGTGTCCCGCCGCGCACGGCAGGTCAAGACCCTGACGCCCCTCACCGCCCAACCCGCACTGCCCGCCCGCTCCCGAGAGGAAAGCGTTGGCTGTACATAATTGTCACGCTAACATCGCTGATCTCGTCTGCAATTAATTCTGGCCCAACTATCATGACCCGAAACGGGGCGACGTGACGCTCAAAGCCACACTCCACGAGATTGACGCGCTTCTCGAACAAGGGGCGTGTGAAGACGCATTACGACGCTGCGACGCGTTGCTGGACGTGAACGCCCAAAACATCGCCGTGTGGACACGGCGCGGCGCGGCGTTGCTGGCGCTCGACCGCGCGAAAGACGCGCGCCGCGCCTTCAACAAAGCCTTGAACGAAGACCCCACCTCGGGCGCGGCGTGGAACGGTCTTGGAAAGTCATTTTTCGATCTGGGAGATTTGAGCGCCGCTATCGACGCCTTCGGTCACGCGGCGGCGATTTTCGACACACTGGGCCCCGGCGCGGAGGCGGCGAATGAATCCGCGTCAGCGCGCTACCATCAATCCATGGCCCTGCTTGCAACCGGCGACTTCGCAGCGGGCTGGCCCGCCCATGAAGCCAGATTGGGTGTAACGCGCATGGGGTTTCAGGGCCCAACGCCACCACTTTGGACCGGCCAACCTCTGGCTGGGAAACGCCTCCTGGTCCTGTTTGAACAAGGCTACGGCGACATGATTCAGTTCGCCCGCTACTTGCCGCGTCTGCGTTCACTGGACTGTAAACTTGTTGTTTCAATGCCAGCGGATTTGATCCCATTGCTGTCCCCACTGGCGCCCAACGCGACGTTCATCACGATGGAAGAAGGGCGCTCAAATACGGTCGACGCAGATTTTTCAGTCTGGCTGATGAGTTTGCCAAATCGTTTGGGCGCCCAAACGATTTCAGATATTCCCGCTGAAATTCCGTATATCGCGCCCCCCGCCGGGACGCCGATAGAGGCGCCGCTCAACGAGGCCTTTCCACAAAGCAATGACCTATCAATTGGCCTCGTTTGGGCTGGTCGTCCCAGCCATCCCCAAGACCATCAACGTTCCATCGACAGTCGTTTACTGGCGCCGCTTTTTGATATTCCAGGTGTCCGCTTTTATGGCCTCCAAAAGGAAGGCGCCCCGGACATAACGCTAACATCCCGCTTCGCCCATGATTGGTCCAACGCCTTAACCAGTTTTTCGGCGACCGCCGCAATTTTGGCGCGCCTTGACCTGATCATCACCGTCGACACCGCCGTCGCGCATCTGGCCGGCGCGATGGGGCGGCCCGTATGGCTAATGCTGCCATTCGCCGCAGATTGGCGATGGCTCCGCGATCGCGACGACTCGCCATGGTATCCGACAATGCGGCTTTTCCGCCAAAACAGACCGGGCGACTGGCATCCGGTGATCGACGTGATTGGCAAGGCCTTAACCGAATTGAGCGCCCCGTCCTGACAAGAAATTTCAGACGGAATTGCTATTCGAGAATGTGAGGTCTAAGCTTTTGTGATAAATTTCAAGGAAATTGACAATGGAACGCACCGTAATTCCTTCGGGAAAAGCGCTCGGCGCTGAAATTTTTGGCGTCGACTTATCCGCGCCTCTGAGCGACGGCGATACGAAATTCATCAAGGACGCATGGGGTGAACACCTTGTCCTGTTGTTCAGAGAACAGGATCTGGCGCCAGAGAATCTGCTGGCGCTCGTCTCGGCGCTCGGCGGCGTGCAGGAAACCGGATCCCGTAAGAATTTCGAAGCGGCGGGACATAAAGCTGGCTCCGCCCGGGTCTCCGCCGTATCGGGCGTTTCCTATATTTCCAATCTCGACGAAGACGGAAAACCGTTCCTGATGAAAAAACACTCATCGGGCAGCCAGGAGCTGTTCTGGCACTCTGATAATTCTTATGTCGAGGTGCCGCCGAGCGGCAGCTTCCTGCACTCGCTGCAGGTTCCGGTCGATGGCGGCGGCGACACGTCCTTCGTCAATCAATATCTGGCCTACGAAACATTGCCGGAGGCGACAAAAAAACGCATCGCCGGTCTCCACATCAAACATGACAACAGTAAAAACACCTCAGGCGGCGAACGCCCCACGGTTTCGCAGCCTCAAGGCCGGGAAGACGTGAACGGCCCCGTACACCCGATCGTCCGCATCCATCCCGAGACCAACAAAAAAGCGCTCTATCTTGGACGCCGGTACAAATGGCCGTCGAGCTTTGTCGTAGAATTGGGCGACGATGAAAGCGAAGAGCTGCTGAACGAATTATGGGCGCACGCAACGCAAGATAGTCTCAAATGGACCCATAGCTGGAAACCCCAGGAAGGGCTGCTCTGGGACAATCGCTGCACCATGCATCACCGCTCACAGGCGGACCCCACCCAGGCGCGAGTCCTGCAACGGGCCTTGGTCAAGGGAGCCCCGGTCATCGCCGCCTAAAATTTCTCGAGTTTCGACCAAAGGCCGCGTATCGAGAAAATAGCAAGCGAAAGTCGAGTTCATTGAGTTGGACGCGATGGACGCCAGCAACGCGCCTGATCTGAAAAATCCAGGCCCGACCTGATTGGTCATGACATCGACCGAAAGGTTGCGCCCCGGATCCAACATCGCAACACCAAACACAATTAACCAAAGGAGAGAATTGAATGAAAGTCGGGTTTATCGGCCTGGGCATGATGGGCAAGTTTATGGCCGCCAATTTACAAAAGAACGGCCACGACCTGGTCGTCCATGACCTCGACAAATCAGCAGCGGCCCCGCATATCGCTGCGGGCGCAACCTGGGCCGACACGCCCAAAGCCGTGGGCGAAGCCGTCGATGTCGTGTTTTCCTCCTTACCCGGACCACCCCAGATGGAAGCCGTCGCAACGGGTGAAAACGGCCTGATCGAAGGATTGAAGAAAGGCGGCGCCTATTTCGACCTCTCGACCAATTCTCCGACAATGGTGCGCAAAATACATGCGGAATTCCTCAAAAAAGGAACGCATGTCCTCGACGCTCCCGTCAGTGGTGGCCCACACGGCGCGGAAAGCGGCAAGCTTGCGCTATGGATTGGCGGTTCGGAAGAAATTTTCAACAAATTCAAACCCGTTCTGGACGCCNTCGGCGACCGGGCGAATTACATTGGCGATATNGGCGCAGGCTCCGTTGCAAAGCTGGTGCANAATTGTAGTGGNTACGCCATGCAATGCGCANTGGCCGAAGTGTTNGCGCTCGGCGTCAANGCCGGCGTGGAACCGNTGGCGCTGTGGGCGGCCGTTCGTCAGGGTGCGCAAGGGCGCCGCAGAACCTATGATGGTTTGATTAATCAGTTCCTGCCCGGTGAATATGATCCCGCTGATTTCGCCCTGCGTCTGGCGCATAAGGACGTCTCCCTCGCGACCGAGCTGGGCCGTGAGATTGGCGTACCAATGCGATTCGCCAACATGGCGTTGGAAGAAATGACCGAAGCCATGAATCGGGGTTGGGCGGATCGCGACTCACGCTCCACCATGATTTTGCAACTCGAACGCTCGGGCGTTGAAATCTCTGTCGACCGAGACGCGATCCGCGCCGTCATGGAACGCGACGGCGCTGCGAACGACAACCCGAAACGAAACTAGGCTCCTTCCAGGCGAACCTGATTGGTTCGCCTGGTTTTTCCTTTTGAAATAAGACAGCCCCATCCACCATCGGTTTTGTCGGCGCGCCGAATACGCTATACCGACTCTGCGACGGAAATTAGCGCTGCAAAAATTGGCGTAGACGTAACTGGTGGGACGCCCTCGTGCATATCCAAACCTTAAATCTACATGCGGTCATCGTGTTTCTGGTCGCCGCCGGCGTCGTCGTGCCCCTCTTCTATCGTCTCCGCCTCAGCCCGGTGCTGGGATTTTTGATTGTCGGGCTTCTCATTGGCCCCCATGGCTTTGGCCGGTTTGTCGATGTCGCCCCCTGGTTACAATACGCCGTTATTACGGATTTGGACGGGGTAAGCGCTCTGGCTGAATTGGGCGTCGTCTTCCTGCTTTTCATGATTGGCCTTGAGCTTTCCGCGGACCGCCTGTGGGCCATGCGCCGAATGGTGTTTGGCCTTGGCGGCGCGCGGGTCGTTCTTACGGGCGTCGTGATCGCGGTGATCGCATCGTCTTTCGGAAATTCGCCTACCGCCGCCGTTGTCCTGGGCGCCGCCTTCTCCCTGTCTTCAACCGCCATTGTCATGGCGCTTTTAGCGGAGAACAGACGCCTGGGCACCAGAGTCGGTCGCACCGGATTTTCTATCCTCCTGTTTCAGGATCTTGCGGTTCTACCAATATTATTTCTGATCTCCGCACTCGCCGCGCAAGGGGACGAATCCCCGGCGATCGCCTTTGGCATGGCCATCGGACAGGCGCTTTTCGCCATCGTCCTCATCATCGGAATTGGACGTCTGCTCATTCGCCCTCTCTTCCGGTTCATTGGCGCTGACGCCAGTCGTGAAATGTTTTTAGCGCTGGTCCTCCTCGTCATTATCGGCACCGCCGTCGCCACCCAGCAAGCCGGGCTATCCATGGCGCTGGGCGCGTTCCTCGCCGGGCTGCTCCTGGCGGAAACCGAGTACCGGCACGAAATTGAAATCGACATTGCGCCGTTCAAGGGATTACTGCTTGGCCTTTTCTTTGTTTCCGTCGGCATGTCGCTGGATATTGCACAGTTCGCCGCCACGCCCGGATTGATTATCTTGTCGGTATGCGGCCTTTTTCTGGTGAAATGCCCGATAATTTATCTTCTGGCGCGCCTGTTCGGAGAACCTCGCTCCGCCGCCTTCGAAGCGGCGCTTTTATTGGGGCAAGGCGGTGAATTTGCGTTCCTCGTCGTCGGACTGGCGGCATCGCTAAACCTGATCCCGTCGGACACCGCTCAATTCATGCTGATGGTCACCGGCATCACCATGTTCGCCACCCCGACGATTGCGCAGATCGCGCGAAAAATAGGACACCGTCTCGAAATTCGGGAAGCCGCAGGCGGCGACCTTGTATCGGGGCCGACCGACGGCCTCGAAGGCCATGTCATTATTGTTGGCTATGGACGAGTTGGCCAGATGCTCGGCGCTTTTTTGACGGCGCACGAATTACCTTTTGTTGCGCTGGACGCCAATGCAGGCATGATCCCACGATTTCGGGAAACTGGCGCCAGCGTCTTTTATGGCGATGCGAGCAAACCCGATTTGCTGCGAAAATTTGGCGCGAACAACGCCGCCGCTCTCGTCGTCACCATGGACAACGCCACCACCGTAGAACACGTTGTCGCCAGCGCGCGGCGAAATTGGCCGGATTTAAACATCTTTGCGCGCGCCCACGATGTTGACCATGCAACGCAACTCGTCGCAGGCGGCGCCAATCACGCGGTGCCGGAAACCACCGAAGCGAGCCTGCAACTCAGTGAGCTGGTCTTGATCAGCGCCGGCATACCCGACCATGCGGCCCGGCATAGCGTTGAAGCGCGCCGCCAATTGGAACAAGCCGCCGTGGACGAAAGTCGACGTGGAAATACGCCTTAGAGCAAAGCCTGCGCCCTGAAATTTGAGACGAAGGATCCCGGCCTGAAACGTATTGAGGGCGCCCTATACCGGCGCACGTTCAGCCGGAAACAAAAGACGAGTGATGGCTCCGCCACCTTCCCGGTTTTCAAGAACAAGTTCGCCGCCATGACGCTCAATCAATTGTCGAGCGATCGATAAACCAATCCCCAGGCCGCTACCCGTCGCAATATCTCCATCTTTTATGGACGCAAACGGACGCGTTAGCTGATCAAGATCGGCGTCGCCAAACCCCGGGCCGTCGTCGCGGATTGTCAACCAAAGCGCGCCATCGCTGCGACGTTGCGCTGACACTTCAACATTACTGGGTTTTGTCGCGAATTTCAGCGCATTGGAAATCAGGCAAAGCAACATTCGGCGAACCGCAAAACGATCTGCATCTAAAACCATATCTGATCTCTTGCGAGCCCGGGCTTCAATGCCTTTTCGGCCCATCATCTTTAAATCATTCAGACAATCGTCCACAACTTCGGCCAGATCGAATTTTTCCATCCGCAGCGGCGCGGCGGAAATTGAGCCATCCGCCATATCGAGTAAATCCTTGACCATGGCGAGGAGTTGCTCGCCGCTCGTATTAATATCCCAGATATATTCTTTGTACTTATCATGGCCGAGCGGCCCAAAAACTTCTTCATGCATCATTTGAGACATGCCGATTATGGCGTTCAACGGCGTCCTCAATTCATGGCTCGCCGTCGCCATAAACGATGATTTCGCCCGTTCTCCTAATTCCGCAGCGCGGGTGGCCTGGCGCAGCGCCTCACCCTGCGTTTTCAACTTTACGATATCCCTGAACGCCCTGAGGGATGCATACATCGTCGTCGTCAGCCGCAGCCCGGTCAGGTCTGTTTTTTCCTTGTAGTCATTTATGTCATAATCCCGGATTACCGTCGCCTCTGGCGCCTGCCCCGGTTGCCCCGTCCGCAGGATAATGCGGATCTGATCGTTTCCTTCTGATTCACGAACATAACGAACGACGTCTAGCCCGGCGTGATCGCTTTCCATCACCACATCCAGCAACATAACCGCCGCATCCTTGTGCGCTGCGATCGCTTTTTTGGCTTCCGAACCAGAATACGCGCTAATAAATTTCAGGCCTTTCCCGTCAAACTCAAATTCTTTTAACGCCAGGCGCGTGACCGCGTGTACATCTTTATTGTCGTCAATAATCAGCACTTTCCACCAATCCGTGACCACCGGTTTCATCGATTTCGTCTCATCAAACTCAAAAATATCTGACAAAACGACCCCCTTTGCAGGTTGGCGCCGAGTTCGGTCCGGGAACAAATGTCAGAGTCATTTTTCAGATTGTCCAACAAATCGTGGAAACTTGATTTTAACCGACATGCCCTGACCAATTTGACTCGTGCAATCAATGGATCCGTTCAATCGGTGCATCACAAGGTTCTGGATAATGTGCATGCCTAATCCGCTACCACCACGGCCCCGCGCGGTAGTGAAAAATGGTTCGAATATTTTTTGAACGATTTCCGTCCCCATACCTTTCCCGTTATCGGCATAGTCAATCTGAATTTCCTCCACCTTGACTGTAACCGATATTTTAAGGTGGCCCGCCGCACCCTCATCAAAACCATGAACGAGTGAATTCTCAACAAGGTTGGTGATGATCTGGCCAATCGCACCGGGGTACGTCTCGGTTACAATGTTTTGATCTCCTTCAATCGATACCTCGTGACCAGCGGATTTCCATTTCGGCGCAAGATTAAAAACGACCTGCTGGATATAGCTATATAAATTTATCTTACGCGGCGCGTCGCTGGATTGATCGACAGCGACCTGTTTGAAATTTTGAACCAACTCCGCGGCGCGACGCAAATTCCCGGAGAGCATGCCGATACCCTCCTCGCAGGTCTCGAAATACGCCTCCAATGCGTTGCGCGTGAATTCGCCGGCCTCGTACTTTAATTTTATCGCGTTGAACTCCGCCTCAAGCACTGACAGCGCCGTAACCGCTATTCCGAGCGGTGTATTAATTTCATGCGCAACACCCGCAACCATACCTCCCGGCGCGACTGCGCGTTCCGTAATGACCAGTCTGTTCTGCGCCTTTCGCAAATCCGTAATATTTTTTGTCGAACCAAAATATCCTTTGAAGGTTTCACCCTCCCAAACCGGCGCGGCGTTGAGCCGAACCCATTGTTCGTCAGAACCGTTACCTCGGCACATTTCAAGGTTTTTAACAGGGCGCCGCGCGTCAAGATCGGCAAGAAAGGCGCCAAAGATGTTTGGGTCCGCGCGGGTCAGATCGCCAAATTCCCGCATACTGAGTCCCTTGATTTGCGCCACCGTAAACCCGCTGATTTTATGAAAATTATCAGAAAATTCGACCACTCTGAGATTTTCATCGATCTCCCACAGCCAATCCGACTGTGCGGACATCAATTGCTTAAGTTTGATCTCAACTTGTTTCCGCTTTGTAATGTCGTGCAGCCAAATAACCTCTGCGTCTCGCCCTTCGAAGACAATGGGACGCGCATGCATTATGCTCCACCATATCCGACCATCCTCGACACGCCGTCTCTCGTAGATCGCGCTATCCACCACTTTACCCTCACGGATAGGGCGCATCATAATCTCGAATTCTTCGGGATGGACAAACGACTTTGGACCCTTATGGGTTGAAGGCCCCAATAATTCGAGCATTCGGGCGTTTACGAACAGACGCTCCCAAGGGTCGCGAGCGACAATACTGATGCCGACGGGACTGTCCATTAAGATTTCCCGCAGCTTTCTTTCTTCATCCATCGCTGATTCCTGAAGCTGACAACGCGCCGCAACATGTTTCAACGGCGTGAAGTTTTCAAACGTTGGTATTTAACGCAAACTTCCATATGACTATTAATCTAAATCTAACTAAATATTCGTTAAAGCTTGAATTTGTAAAAATGCCGGCACGCAAGCTTCCCTCAAGACCCAGCGCTAGACAACGCGACAACGCTGCCTTTTTCCAAAAATCAGACTAACAATTAGAAATTGTCCCTACGCGTTCAGATTTCCACAAACATGTTGGCCGCCTTCTCACCAGTTAACCCAACCGCACCCAAGCGCAGACATCGCGTTGCCCCAAAACAGGGCGTCGCTTTTCTCAAACCAGTAAGCGTTGCGCCTATGCGTATGACCTGGCCCGTCAAAAACCGGGGCGGCGCCGGACAGGTCAAGAGCACTGACTTTGCCCTCGTCCGGTTCTCAAAAAATTTAGGTATCGTTATCGTTACCCGTTTCTATCTGAACAACTTCCAACTTTGACATTGCATCGTTCTTTCTCGTTTTTTCTGGTGGGAATGAAAATCAATTCCAAGCCAAGAAAACCGGAAGACAACGGTTAATCCTACGCGATTGCATATTTCACCAAAAGGCCGCCCACGTGGCATCGACATGATGGTCACAGGCTTCAAGGCGAGGCGGCACGCAAGTTTTAGACGACGAAACTTCAGATAAAAAAAACGCCGGCCCCACTGAACGGGCCGGCGAATATCTAAAAACCAGTACGGGTTTAACGACGACGACGGCGCGCCAGACCAAGACCAAGCAAGCCAACGCCAATCAGCACCAAGGCGCCGGGCTCAGGAACCTGAGCGCCTGAAAATGCAATGTCGATTCCAAGACCTTCCGCTGCATAAAACGCCGAAAGAATCTGACCGCAATCCCCGATGCAAGCGCCATCGAATGCGCCCGTATCGCCCCACAGATATGTATTGAACACCTCCGGAGAACCGCCTGCGCTACCGATGCCGTTTATCGGGCCCATATTTTCTATTGTGAAAAACTCAAACGTATCCGCCAAAACCGCGCCGTCATTCGCGCCAGCAATTTGTCGAATTTCAAAATTTATTTCACCACTGATATCATGCGTCACGGCAACGCCCTGCACCGAGCCATGGCTTGCGTTAGCCGCACCGACGGTAAGATCCGAAGAGCTTGTCCACAGCGCTACTTCAAAAGTGCTGTTTCTGAAAATTACCGTTTCACCCTGATCAAAAGTAATCTTTGTGCCCGTCCCCAGACTGGAGCCGCTCAAGTCCCAAGTATAAGCGACGTCGCCGATAATATGATTTCCAGCGCCGGGAAGGGTGTTGCCGCTAATGATGGCGCCGTGCCCCATCCCGTCCGTTGATTTATGCAAGTAGGAAAACCCGACCCCACCGCCAACGGCGTTAAACAACGCGCCGTCATGCAGAACCGGCGTCGCGTTGACAGCGACCGGCGCAGCCAGAAACACGGCGGCGCCAATTAGTAATTTAAGCTTCAAAGAAATACGCACCCTTATTAACTCCGCTCCGTTAAATCTCGGCATTAACCAAATAATGCCTTTCAAGAAGAGCACCGCAATAAGTGCGCCAAAGGTTTTTTATCAATAGTTTCAATAAGGTATAAGTAACACGCGGTTAATGATCGGCTTGTCCTGTAACACAGTCCGACAGCTTCGATAAAATTGAGCCTTAAAATCGGCGTCAGAATATATTTTTTCTTTTTAAATCAATGTATTATACTAAAACTTAGAGACTCAACGGAAGTGTAAAATAACCCGACGCATAGGATGCAGGAAACGCATTCACGATAGTTTCATCATAAATGCAACAAGAGGTACGCCCGTTTAACACCTACCTCACCTTGTCTTCTGAAAAGGAATTTATATGTGAGACAAGAGAATTTACCCATTCCGCTATAGAGCCAACACTTTGGTGACCTGCTCCAAACCTCGGCATACAAGGATGAGCCCTCGCGATCAGTCATGAATAGATGCGATAAATTGCGTTTCAAGAAAACTAAAAACACACGACGACAACTTCAACCCAATCGACCAACAGAAATTATGCAGAAATGGTGCGCCCGACAGGACTCGAACCTGTGGCCTCTTGATTAGGAATCAAGCGCTCTATCCCGCTGAGCTACGGGCGCCCCGGCGCTGTATACCGTATTTTTAGGGGCGCGGTCACGCGGAGCGTTTGGTCGGGCTGTTCCGGAATTTAGTCTAATCGGCGAACAGATTAGTCAAAGGCAGCGAGAGGGTCAGGGTCAGGGTTTCGGTGCCCGGGTTGTTGTCCGACAGGGATGCGTTGGAGATATGATGGAAGGCGACGCCCAGCCGCGTTCGGTCATCAAACCGGTAGGCCAATTCAACGCCGGAGCGGAATTCAATGACGCTGCCCAGCTCCTTACCGTCGCCGTCATAATACAATCCAACAGCGACATTGGGGGTGAACACGATCCGCGGCCCGAAATATATATCGAGCATGAACCCGCCATAGAGATACGCCGCCGCCTCTGTCGTCGCCATGACGCCGACAAAGGGCTTTACGTAATATTCATCCCAGCCGGACCGGTATTCCATGTTGAATTGACCCGCGGTTTCGTTGTCGTTCACATCGTAACCGCCGCCATGAAACGTAATAAATGTCGGATCATCGCCAGCGAGGGCGCTAGCTGCAGCCCCGAGCGTCATCCCCGCGATCAAAAACGCGGCTACTTTTCCAGCCAAAACCTGTTTCATAAATATTCTACCGCCCCGCCCCATTAGACGCGCGTCATACGACGCGCACGCTCACCACACGCAATAGTCCGAATCTCAGGCTATCCGTCAAGCGTCTTGAACCGTTCCATGGCGTCTACAAGGGCGCGGCGAATGCCGGGCTCCATCGCCGAATGGCCGGCATCAGGTACAATCACATAGCGCGCCCGAGGCCAGGCCGCCGCCAGCGCATCGGCGGATTCGACCGGGCAAACCATGTCATAGCGTCCCTGCACAATAACGCCGGGAATATCTTGAAGACGATCCGCATTGGCGGGAAGCGCGCCTTCTTCCATAAACGACGCATTCATAAAATAATGCGCTTCGATCCGCGCCAGCCCAAGCGCCTTGTCCGGTGCGGCCAACCCTGCAGTCGCGCTCGGATTGGGCAGCAATGTAGAGCACGCGCCTTCGTATCGGCTCCACATGGTCGCAGCCGGGTTGTGGATGCGAGGGTCCGGATCGATCAGCCGCCGATGGTAGTTGACCAACAAATCACTGCGTTCGTCCTCCGGCAAAAATTCCTGAAACTGGCGCCAAATGTCGGGAAATATTCGGCGCACGCCATCGAGAAACCAGTCCACCTCATGCGCCCGGCATAAAAATATGCCCCGCAGGATTAACCCCCGACAACGGTCCGGATGCGCCTCTCCATAGGCCAAAGCGAGGCTGGCGCCCCAGGAACCGCCGAAAACAAACCAGGTTTCAACGCCAAGATAACGGCGCAACGTCTCCATATCTGCAACCAAATGCCCGGTGGTGTTATTTTCAAGCGAGCCAAACGGCGTGGAGCGCCCGGCGCCGCGTTGGTCAAAAATGATAATCCGATAGTGTTTGGGATCGAAGAATCGGCGATGCCCGGCGGTGGCGCCGGCGCCGGGGCCGCCATGCAAAAACACGACAGGCACGCCTTTCGGGTTTCCGGATTCTTCCCAATATAATTTATGGGTGGAATCAACAGCGAGCATCCCCTGTCGAAACGACCGGATTTCGGGAAAAAGATCGCGGCGCATTACGCGGGCGCTCCCGACAACGCATTGTGATTTCGTAAGGTCGGAAACGCTGGTTTGCGCAATGCGGGCCGTGCGACACTGACAAGGTCTTTAAAGGAGGCGATTTTCCGGTTCATGGTACGCGTCATTTTCTATGTCTTTCTATTCTTCGGTCTTCTCGTTGGGCCGTTTTCCAGCGCTCCAAATTGGATCTACAGCGCGTCGGCGAAACCGCTACAGGGCCTGGTTCCAGCGGACTGGGCGGTGGCCGTGTCGGTGGTCGATGGCGACACGCTGGTTCTGGACGATGGGCGGCAGGTCCGGTTAGTTGGCGTTCAAGCGCCCAAATTGCCCCTTGGCCGCAAGAACTTCAAGACATGGCCTTTGGCGACAGCGTCAAAACAGGCGCTGGAGCGACTGGCATTGGGAAAACGACTGCGATTGTCCTATGGCGGACGCCGGATCGACCGGTACAATCGCGCACTGGCGCATTTGCATAACGCGGATGGGCTCTGGATACAGGCGGCGCTCTTGCGAGAAGGCATGGCGCGCGTTTACAGTTTTTCGGACAACCGCGCCGTCGTATCGGCGCTATTGGCGGCGGAACGCGTAGCCCGGCTTGGCGGTCACGGCATCAGGGCGCATCCCTTTTATGCAATTCGCACCCCCGACTCGATCCAGCGCTATATTGGCGGGTTTCAATTGGTGGAAGGACGCGTATTGAAAGTCGCGACCGTTCGTAAAATGACATATTTGAATTTCGGCGATAACTGGCGCGATGATTTCACCATTACCATAAATTCACGATCTCGACGGCTTTTCAAAAAAATCGGCCTGGATCCAAAATCTCTCGAAGGTAAAATCGTTCGCGTCCGCGGGTGGGTCAAATCGCGCAATGGTCCAATGATCACCGCGACCCATCCGGAGCAGATCGAAGTCTTGCCAAATTAGCCGCGCCGCGCCGCGCTATGTTGGCAAGGCGTAATGTCAGCGCCCCGTTATAGACGGTAAGGCGCTTTGTCGGCGACTGCCGCTATCGTATAGTTACCCATAGCCATGAGACTGGCGAAACTTTGAAACCGGAGACGCTCTTGCCCCTGAGTCGACGTCATTTTTGTGGATTGCTCACGGCGACCAGCGCGCTGGGGTTTTGTGGCGGGTGCGCGGTCAATCCCGCAACGGGAAAACAGGATTTGATCCTGGTCGGGGCGGGTCAGGAAAAATCCATCGGTCTGCGCGAACATCCAAAAATCCTGTCGCAATTCGGCGGCGCGTATGACGATCGCCGGGTCGCAGGGTATGTCGCCAGCATCGGCGGCCGTCTTGCCGCAGCGACGGAGACGCCGGGACTGGGCTTCACCTTTACCTTACTGAACTCTCCGGTCGTCAACGCTTTCGCGCTGCCCGGTGGATATGTCTATATCACGCGGGGGCTCATGGCGCTGGCGCAGGACGAGGCAGAACTTGCGGGCGTCCTGGGTCATGAAATCGGGCATGTGGTC